>CANLQR010000083.1 GCA_947492135.1 Deltaproteobacteria bacterium
TGTGCCGATGACGGCGCGTCGCCCATCGCCGACACGACGGCGTCCTCGTCCGACACGTCGTCGGGCAGCAACACCGTCGCCGACACCAGCGCGGGCCCGACGTCCACATCCGAGGATCCGAGCGCCGGCTCGTCGGAGTCGAGCTCGACTGGTGCCGCGCCCGAGCCGTATCCCGATCCGGCGGACTGGGGTCCGAACAACGGTCCCGGCGGACCCGCGGTGCCGTTCGACGAGGCCGATCTGTATGTGACCTGCTCGTATCTCACGGGCCAAGGCACCGACATCGATCACCACAACCTCGTGGTGATGTTCGACGGCTACCTCGTGCTGCCGTGGGCACCCGAGTTCAGCTCCGGCGGGCTCACGTTCTTCGACGTCTCCGATCCTTGCAATCCGATGGCGGTCGGTACCGGCACGTCGGCGTCGATGCGCGAGACCCATGCGCTCGGCTTCTTCGAGGTCGGCGAAAAGTGGTACGCGGTCACCAACTACAAGGAAGCCGGATTGCTGCAGAGCACCGGCGGCATCGGCTTTTGGGATGTCACCGACACCGCCGCGCCGAGCATGGTCACCGAGATGGAGCTGCCGGGATTCCTCTATCCCGATGCCTACGCCCGCGTCACGCTCTCGGTGTTCTGGCAGGCGCCGTACGTCTACGCCGCAGGTGCCGACAACGGTGTGTACGTGATCGATGCCAGCGATCCGCTCGCGCCCGAGTTGGTGACGACGTACGCGTTCGAGCCGACGTTGCGCGCGGGCGGAATCCAGGTGATCGGCAACGTGCTCATCGTCACGGCGGCCGAAGGCCCGCGCACGGTCATGCTCGACGTGACCGTGCCCGGCGCTCCCCAGCCGCTGCCCGGCGGCGACTTCGAGCTGCTCGACAACGTCGACGTCTCGCGCGAAGCGTACTTCTCGAACCTCGCCGGAGGCTTCATGTACTACGCCGTGAAGAACGGCGGCGGCGGCCTGCTGGTCTACGACATCCGCGATCCCTCGGCGCCCGTGTATGCCGGCCAGTTCGACAGCGGTGGCAACGGCGGCTACGTGTTCGTGAAGGACGATCTCGCGTTCGTAGGCGAGTCGGATTTCGCGGGGATCTACGACGTGGCGGATCCCGCCGCGATCACGCAGATCACGACGATGTTGCTCGAAGGCGACCTCGACACCGCGACGCCGATTGGCAACATGGTCGCGCTCGCCGTCGACGAAGGTTCGGTGGTCGATCAGGCGACCGCGCTCGCGCCGTACACGACCGAGGTCGACACCACGCCGCCACGCGTGACCTGGTCGGTGCCCGACGACGGCGCGACGGGCCTGGGCGCGACCAGCCGCATCGGCGTCACGACGAGCGAGATGATCGATCCCAAGAGTGCGTTCGCCGGCAGCGTGCGGGTGTACGAGAAGGACGTCGATCAGGCGGTCGGACGCGTCGACGGCCACATCAGCGTGCAGGAAAACGTGATCAACTTCGCGCCGGTCGGCGTGTTCACGCCGGGCACCACCTACGTCTTCGAACTCCCCGCGGGAGGCATCGTCGACTACAACGGCAACGCGATCGAAGAAGCGTTCGCGATCGAGTTCACGGTCGCGGGGTGATGTCGTGACGCGCGGGCGAACGACCAGCCTCGTCGTCCTCGGCCTGCTCGCCGCGGGCTGCCGCTCCGACGGCGCCACGGCCGAGGGCGATCCGACGACGAGTGATGCGACGGGTTCGTCGAGCGCCGTCGACACCTCGAGCACCACGGCATCGCCGAGCGAGAGCACCGGCAGTGCCACCACGGGCGAGGCCACCACGGGCGAGCCCGAACCGTTCACCGTGGACGCCGGCAGCAGCCGCTACGCGTTCGTCGGTGAGGCCGTGGTGCTGGATGGTTCGGCGTCGACCGGCGTGGCGGCGTATCAGTGGTTTCTCGACGACGGATCCGGGCAGCCCGATCCGTCGGACGAACCCGTCGCGATGGTGACGTACGATACGCCGGGTCGTTACCGGCCGGTGCTCTCGGTGTACGACGCCGGCGGCAACAAGCTCACCGCGCAGGTCACGATCACGGTGACCCACGTGCCCAGCCATGCGCCGGTGCACAGCACATCGATCGCGCTCGAGCCCGATGGCGATCGCTTCGCCGTGGTGAGCCCGGACTCCGACGAGCTCGCCGTGTTTCGCCACGACGGTCGCGGTGGCTTCGATCTGGTCGAGCATCGAAGCGTGTGCGACGGTCCGCGCACCGTCGCGTGGGGTGCGGGCGTGCTCGCGGTCGCGTGTCCGCTGCCCGCAGTCGTGTACGTCGGCGATCCGGAGGTCGCGGCCGGGGTCGAGGTCGCGATGCCCCGCGCGTCGCGGCCGTTCGCCGTGATCGTGCGCGACGACGAGTTGCTCGTGACGTTGCAGGGAACCGGTGAGCTGGCGCGAATCGCCGGGCTGCCCGATGCGCCGGTCGTGGTCGATCGCATCGTCGCGATCCCCGACGCCCGCGGCGCGGCGCTGTTGCCCGACGGACGCGTTGCGGTGAGCCGCTGGCGATCGCGCGACGACGTCGCCGAGATCGCGATCGTCGATCCCGAGGCCGGCACCACCACGACAGCGACGTTGGCGTTCGATCCGAAAGAAGCGTCGGACACCGAGGCCGGTGGCATCCCCAGCTATCTCGACGCGGTGCTGGTGTCGCCGCAGGCCGATCTCGTGGCGGTGCCGTCGCTGCAGGCCAACTTCGGCCAGGGCGAGTTCCTCGACGGATCGCCGCTCGTGTTCGACGAGACGCTGCGCGGCGTGGTCTCGTACCTCGCGTTCGATCGCGGCATGCCGGTCGAGTCGTTCGAGCAGCGCAAGCACTTCGACAACCGGGGGCTGATGTCCGCGGGCGTGTTCTCGAGCCGCGGCGACTTCTTGTTCCTCGCCGATCGTGGCTCGCGATCGGTCGAGCGCATCGATGTGTTCACCGGCGGTCAGGCGGGCGCGTTGCTCGACGTCGGGCTGGCGCCGCAGGGGTTGGCGTTGTTGCCCGACGATCGCCATCTGCTGGTCGACGCGTATCTGTCGCGTGAGGTCGTCGTGTACGACGTCGGCGATTTCTCGGATCTCCCGCAGCCCATCGCCCGGCTGCAGATCGCGTCGCGCGAGCCGCTCTCCAGCGAACAACTCCTCGGCAAACAGCTCTTCAATGACTCGTTCGATCCTCGGCTCGCGCGTGACGGCTACATCGCCTGCGCGCACTGCCACCTCGACGGCGAGTCCGATCACCGCACGTGGGACTTCACCGATCGCGGCGAGGGTCTGCGCAACACGATCAGCCTGCTCGGTCGCGGTGGTGAGGCGTACGGCCCGATCCACTGGAGCGCCAACTTCGACGAGATCCAGGACTTCGAGCAGGACATCCGCAACGGGTTCGGCGGCAGCGGCTTGATGACCGACGAGGATCTCCAGGTCGGCACGCGCTCGCAGACGCTCGGCGATCCCAAGGCCGGCGTGTCGGCCGATCTCGACGCGCTCGCGGCGTATGTGGAGTCGCTCGATGCGTTCTTGCCGAGTCCGCTGCGTGACGACACCGGGGCGATGTCGGCCGACGCCTTGGCCGGCGAGGTGTTGTTCGCGACGCTTGCGTGCGGCGATTGCCATGCTGGGCCGCGGCTCACCGACAGCGTGTTCGAGTCACCGGCCGCACCGCTGCTGCACGACGTCGGCACGATCACCGCGAGCAGCGGGCAGCGGCTCGGCGGGCCGCTCGTGGGCCTCGACACACCGACGTTGTTCGAGCTGTGGAACAGCCCGCCGTATCTGCACGACGGATCCGCGGCGACGGTGCGCGAGGTGTTCGCCGAGCACAACGCAGCGCAGCTGCACGGCGCGACGGCGACGCTGACGACGCAGGAGCTGGATCAGCTCGTCGCGTACCTGCTGAGTCTCGAGTGACGTGGTCCTCGAGTAAGGTGAGCCTCGAACGACTCGCCTCAGCGCGACCGCGGCGAGTTCCAGCTCGAGAGATCGCGGCCGGCCCGCCGCATCGGACTCGGAGGGGCTGTACGTCGCGGCGGTGCCGAGCGGCGCCGCGCCCGTGCTGGCGCACGCGGGGGCGGCGAGACAGCGCGCGGACAGGGCGAGCAGGAGGTGGCGTGGGTGCACGGCGTGGGTCCTGCCCACCGAACCCCTGCCGGCGGACCGCACTTACGGCGCCTCGATCGCAGCCTCGCGCGCGGCCGCCGCGGCCGGCCCTGCTACACTGGCGCGACGTGCCGCTGACCGACCTCTATGCGGACGAGCGCGTGGCGATGGCCCACGACGGCGCGCTGTTCCTCTGCGGCTGGGCCGACGCGCCGACCATGGTGCAGATGCGCGCGCTGGGCGAGCACGGCCGGCGGGTCGAGGCCGTCGTCGGGCCGATGTCCCTCATCAACGTCGCGTTCGGCGGCGTGCCGAGGTTCGGCGACGACGTCCGCAAGATCTCCGCCGAGTTCACCCGCGATGCGTCGCTGTTCGCCGGATCGCGGGCCCACGTGGTGACGATCCCCGGCTTCAAGGGCGCCGCGGTGATGGCGTTCATCAACACGTTCTTGCTCCTGGGCCGCCCGCCGCGGCCGACCAAGGTCTTCCGCGCCCTCGACGAGGCGGTTCGATGGACCGCCTCGCTGCGCTCGCCTGTGGGCGACGTGGCCGCGATGCACGACGCGATCGAGTGGCTGCGCCTGGGCCTCTACCCGACGAGCGCGGTCGCAGGGTCGTGATCCGGGCTCACTCGTCGGTGCGCGACGACGTCACGAGCCGGCCACCGGGTGGGAACACGGCGCAGTAGCCGTAGCCGCGCACGAGCAGCACGGGCATCGACGCGCCCTCGCGGAGCAGCGGCGGGTGGCCACCGACGGACAGCCCGATCTGGTGATCGCCGATCTCGTCGGTGGCGCGCAGGATTGCGCGGGTGAACGGGGCGCCGCGCATCGACAGGTGGCGGACCTCCTGGACGCGCGCGTCGACGAAGGTCCCCTCGCGGAACAGTCGCACCGCACCGCCGCGTCGGCGGCGGACCCAGCGGACGAACGGCACCCAGCTCCCGACGAACGATCCGACCCAGCACAGCATCACCACGGCGACCCCGAGCGGCTCCGGTACGTGGCCGACGACCGTCACCCCGGCGAGCAAGCCCAACGTCGCGAAGCCACACGCGCAGCAGAACCACACAATCCCGTAGAGGATGAAGCCCCAGATCGAGTCGATGCGCCGCGCGAACCTCCCACACAGTGCGGCCGGTCGTGGGACCGGGATCGCGCGCAGCTCGTCGAGCTCGGTCATGCCGCAGAGAGGTTGCCACACCGAACAAGGGGGGCGCGATCGAGTTGTCGACGCGATCCGGGTCGTGGGAGGTGTCGATCCGCGTCGCTGCGTCGCCGATCGGGCTCGACGCCCTCGACTTCCGCGGCGGCGCACGCTGGCACCTGCATTGCTCTCCTGCCTCGACATGCCCGTACGCCCCCGGCCCCCGCAACGCATCGTCCCTCTGCTCGGCGCCTGGGGCCTCGTCCTGCTCGGTGGTTGCGGCGGCAAGACCGGCGATCTCGTGCGGCCGGAGGACTACCGTGGCGACGCGGTGATGGGCGCCGCCGTGACATGCTCGGCGACGCCGAGCCCGGCGCGACCGCTCACGGTCGATCTCGACGGCGCGACGCGGGAAGATCTCGAGGCGCAGCTCGACCAAGGCCTCGTCGTGGTCGCCTACGACTGCAAGAGCCTGCGCGTGCTCGCGGACTGCGGTCTGCGCAGCGCGGCGGGGTACGAGTACGCCGGCCTCAGCGTGCAAGAGGACGTCGTGCAGATGACCGGCCTCGACGAGCTCGCGGTCAACATCCCGCTCGGCTCGGTGAGTTTCGGCGCCGAGATGAAATCAGGCCACAGCATCGAGATGACCGCGGCGAGACTCGCAATGCCGGTGGGGTCATCCGCTGCTGCGCTAGAGCTGCGCGCCCCAGCGCGAGCGTGGACTGCGATGGGCCGAGTTGCTCCGCCCAAGTCTTCTCGGGCGACGAGAGCATCAACGGCCCGTGGACGCTGCGCGTGGTCGACCAACAAGGCGTCGTCACCGGCGACCTGGTTCGCTGGTCTTTGCGTCTGGGCAGTCGATTCGACTGAGACTGAACTCGGGACGCGCGAGGAGCAATCGGCGCTGAGCTCCGCCACCCTCTCACTGGATCACCGCTCCCGCGGCCGCAACTCAGCGGCAGCCGTCGAGGCCTTCGATCCAAGCCTCGATGAGCGCGACGCCGTCGTCGTCCGCGACGTCGCTCGACACCGGTGGCATGCGTTCGGAGCCGGTGGCGCCGATGCGGTACAGCAGCACCGAGCGCTCTGGTTCGCCGGGCGCCACGATCCGCGCGTCGTCGATTCCGAAGCTGCTGCCGACCGGTGGTGCATCGCACAGGCCCGTGTCGGCCCAAGGCGTCTCGTAGCGCATGTCGAAGTCGCCGCGGCCGGGGCCGCCCGGTCGGTGGCACTGCGAACAGTTGGTGTGTAGCCACGCCCGCGCGCGATCGAGGACGGGATCGTCGCCGTACGGATCGGGATATGGCCCCGGCGACACCGCGGGCTCGGGATCGAGTCCGTCGCGCACGCGCGCGACGTCGTCGTCCGACAGGCTCGCGTCGAAGATCCGCACGTCGCGGAGCTCGCCGTGGAAGAACAGCGCGTTGGCGTTGCTCGCTCCGATGACGTAGTTCGCGTCGGTGACGGCACCTTGATCGTACGGCAGCGTCCCGACGCGCTCGCCATCGACGAGCAGCCGCGCCTCCTGGCCGTCGAAGGCCAGCGCCACGTGCTCCCACTGCCCGAGCGTGACCGGCACGCCGGTGAACCAGAACTGGTCGTCGAGGATCACCGCGATCTCGCCATTGTTGAGGCCGAAGCCGCTGCCGTACTGGCCGGGGACGTCGGTGTCGATGACGCTCTCTATGAAGTCCACCGGATCGGAGGTCTCGGGGCGGATCCACGCCGCCAGGGTGCGCACCGAGCCGTTGGGCACGTCGGTGCGCACGAGGTCGTCCACGCCGTCGAAGGCCAGCCCCTCGGCCGTCCACGTCGGGCCGTTCTCGAGCGTGCCGGTGTACTCGCCCGACGTCACCATCGCGCCGAGACCCTCGTCGAAGCCGAAGCGCGCCACGTCGCTCGTGAATCGCAACACGTCGATGTGCACGAGCGTGTCCACTTGGTTGGCCGTGATTCCGGTCGACGGATAGAGCATCGGCCAGTCGAGCTGGCGCAGCTCAGCGCCGAGCGATCGCCCGGCCGCTTCCGAGTGGCAGAACATGCACTCGCCACGGCTCGGGAAGTGCCACACGACATCGCCGACGGGGACGTCCAACGCGGTCTCCACCAGATCGGCGTCGCTCTGATCGCCGCGCCAGCGATAGGTGTAGCCGGCCCAGCCGCCGTCGTCGTGGCGCACGAACAGGCGCGTCTCGAGCCGGGCATCGTCGAGCGTGAACTGCTTCGCGAGCACGGTGCCCAACGGAAAGCGCACGTCGCCATCGCT
Organism: Deltaproteobacteria bacterium; assembly: GCA_947492135.1. Taxonomy (GTDB): domain Bacteria; phylum Myxococcota_A; class Polyangia; order Nannocystales; family Nannocystaceae; genus Xiheibacterium. The sequence continues at coordinate 7,512 of CANLQR010000083.1, forward strand.
GCCGACCGTGGCCCACGTACCGTCGGGCAGAGCGAGCCAGCGATCCTTGGTCGCGCCGTCCGACCAAAAGGGCGCGACCGGTTCGTACGGGATGAGCCCCGACGTCGGGATCGACGGGTCGTCGGGCTCGAAGCACCCGGTCTCCGACAGCTGCAACGGAAAATCCGGCGGCGGCGGCGACGGCGGTCCCAGTCGATACACGCGGCCCGGCGCATCGCCGTAGACCACGCTTGTCACATAGTACAGCTCGCCGTCGGCGTCCTCGAGCATGGTGACCACCGCGTCGCCGGCTTCGAAGAGCAGCTCCTCGGCGAACGGTCCTTGCACGTCTGGCTCGAGATCGACGTGCTCGCCGTCGGTCCACAGCGCCCACAGCTTGCCGACCTGGTAGTCGGCGAACACATAGGCGCCCGCGAGCGCAGGCACCTCGCTGCCGCGATACACGTAACCGCCGACCACGGCCTGGCCGACGCCGTGGTCGTACCACGCGACCGGATCGATCATCCCGGGTACGTCGCACCCAGGGCCGTCGGGGAAGCAGAACGGCCCCTCCTCTTCGTTCCACCCGTAGTTGCCGCCCGCAGTGATGCGATTGATTTCTTCGTAGGTGTATTGCCCGACGTCGCCGGCCCACAGCTCGCCGGTATCGCGATCGAAGGTCAGCTTCCACGGATTGCGCAGCCCGAGCGCATACACCTCGGACGCGGCATCCTGCACACCGACGAATGGATTGTCGGGCGGGACGACGTATCCCGGACCCACGCCCGAAACGTCGAGTCGCAGTATCTTGCCGCGCAGCGAAACCAGGCTCTGGCCGAGCCCCCACGGATCCTCCTGCAGGTTTCCGTCACCGGAGCCGACGTAGAGCATTCCATCGGGACCGAAGGCCACCTGGTCGACGGTGTGATTGTCGACGGGCTGCCACAGGTCGAGGATCACCTCTTCGCTGTCGATCGGAAAGGTCAGACCGCCGTCGACGGAGGTGAACCGCGAGATGCGAGAGATGTGCTCGCCGAGCCCGGGATTCTCGCCCGGCGGCGGGCACACCGTGGACAGAGCGCAGTCCGCGTTGTAGACGACGTAGATGCGACCCGACACCGCGAACTCGGGATCGAATGCGAACCCGACCAAGCCCATGTCGAGCGCCGTCGCGACCTGGGCCTGGATGTCGAGTGCCGTCGTCGGCTCGGTCGAGTCGGGATCGGCCCATCGCAGCGTGCCGCGCTTCTCGGCGAGATAGAGCCGTTCGGGGAGCGTCGGCGAGAAGGCACCCGCGGTGGGGCCGGCCCACTCGACCTGCTCGTAGGCTCGCTCGAATCCGGCGGTGCTCGACGTGGGCAAGCGCGGCGGCGGGGCACACGTGGGGTTCTCGGGGCGGCGATCGAGGCCCCACGGGGACGGGTCGCAGTCGGTCTCGCAGCCGGTCGTCTCGCTCGTGGTCTGGGCGGACGACGTGGTGCCTGTGGTGTCGGCGGTCGTGTCGGCCGTGGTTGCGGTCGTCGTCGTGCCGACCGTGTCGGTCGTGTCGACGGTGGTCACGGGTCCGGCCGTGGTGCCGGTGGGGTCGCCGGTCGAGGTGTCCCCGGCGACCTCCAAGGGCGAGCCCGTACAGGCGAGCAGCAGGAGCGCGAGCGAGGGGATCGCGTAGCGAGGTGCAGTCATGGCAGGGGGTGGGCGAAAGGGCACGGTACCATTCCTCTGGGGTGCTTTCGCGCTCGGGTACTCAGCTCGAAGTGCTGTGGATTTAGCTGGGCGAATCGGTCGGACAGGGGGTCATCGCCCGAGTTGACGGCGTTCGCAGGCCTGCGGGCTGGCCCGCCGCGCCGCACGGCTCGACTCCTAGCCGTGCCGCTTCAGCACGAACAACCGAGCAGCCGGCGCCGCGCTCGGCCCCGGCATCGTGCTCGGGGCTTCGGATGCCAGCGCGAACGCGGCACCAAACCTCGCACGCACCCGAGCGCCATCGAGCACCGCGAGACCTGGCGCGGCCGCCGTGGCGAGGGCCTTGATCACCAGTTGCCCGCCCGGCGCCACCAGCCTGGCCGCGTTGCGGACGAAGCCGTCGAGCGCGTCATCACCCAGAAGATGGGCGCAACCGCGGTCGAGCATCAGCTCGAACGATCCGTGCAAGCGCGAGTCGGTGATGTCGTCCTCGACCCACACGACCGCAGACGTCGAGTCGCGCTCACGCGCAAGCGCGACCGCGCGGCGCGAGAGATCGGTCGCAACCACGCGATAACCCAGGCCTGCACAGGCCAGCGCGAGCACGCCTAGACCCGTGCCGACCTCGAGAATCCTGGACCCCGCGGCCATCGCCGCAGCAATCGCGACGAGATCGTCATCGGCGGCCGCGTGGTGCCACGCCAAGGTCTCGGGCGCGCGTCGATAGACGTTGTCCCAGTCCTCGGTGTCGTGGGGCCGCGGGCGGGGGTTGTCGCGGAGCATGGCATCGAACAGTTGCAGGATGATCGCGGGCGACGGTGCCCCACCGGTGGTCGGCGTTCGCTGGTCGGGTCGGTCTGCAACCTCGATGCCGGTGTTGGCATGAACCACGTGGAATCCATCGTCGATCAACTGCTCGAGGTTGCGCTGCACCGCTGCGCTGCCGCTCATCGCAGGGTTCATCGAGGGTGCGAGCATCACCGGCGCGCTCGTGCTCGCGGCAACGGCCGCCACGATCGAGCTGAAGTCACCGCTGGCAATCCGCCCGATCGTGGTCGCGGACGCCGGCCATATCAGCATCGCATCGGCCCACTGCGCGAGTCCGATGTGCGGCACCGCGAGCGCGCTGTCGACCGGCCACATGTCGGCAACCACGGCGGTATGCGTCAGGGCTTCGAGGCCTTCGACCCGCACGAAACGCAGCGCCTCGCGGGTCGCGACCACGCGAACGACCAAGCCGCGCTCGAGCAGCGCCTGCACCAGCACCGGCGCGTTCATGGCCGCGACCGCACCCGTGATCCCCAGGACCACGCGATGGCCAGGCGTGTGCAGCGGCACCACGCGGCTTGCCGGAGCTCCGCGTTCGAGCGCGCCGGCACCGAGCAGCAACGCGAGCAGCTCGTCGACCACGTCGGTGGCGCCCAGCGGCGCGCCGCTCAGCACCTCGAGGTGCTCGTACAACTCGTTGCGTGTGTGTCCGACCAGCAGGTAGGCGAGCACCGCACGAGCCAGGCGCGCCGAGTCACCCTCCAGCGCGTGGCCGCGCCCCTGCGCGTCGAGAACGATCAGCCGCTGACCGACGTCATAGACCCGGACGACCCCAGCCCGACGCAAGACCTCGAGCGAAACAGTGCGAAGGTCAGTCATCGTTGGCGGGCCCACCCAAGGGGCCCGCAGATTCTAGCGCGATCGTGGCGCGATAGCGGCGGGATCGTGGATCGATGGGCTTGCCGAGGATTCGCGCCAGCGTGTATAGACTCCGCACAGTGGCTTCGCACATCGTCGACTCTCTCTCGCTGGGCAAGATCGTCCAGATCCGCGAGCGGTTGTTCCGCACCGCTGCGACCGGCAAGCCGGTGTTTCGGCTCGAATCGGGTGATCCCAGCTTCGAGCCGCCGGCCCACGTGATCGAGGCGATGGTCACCGCAGCCCGCGCGGGCCGAACCCACTACGTGCCCAACGCCGGAATCCCCGAGCTTCGAGTGGCACTGCGCGCCAAGGCCCAGAACGAAAACGGCATCGCCGTCGCGAGCGTGGACAACGTCTTTGTCACCCACGGTGCCATGCACGCGTTGTTCGCAGGGTTCCACGTGCTCCTCGACGAGGGCGACGAGGTCATCGTGCCCGATCCGATGTGGACGGAGGTCGTGGAGAACATCCGCCTCGCGCGTGGGGTCGCCATACCCGTACCGCTGCGGCGCTCCGACGCCTACGAATACGATCCGGGCGAGATCGAGCGGCGAATCACGCCACGGACCCGCGCGATCTTCATCAACACCCCGCACAACCCCACCGGTGCGGTGCTCTCGCGTGCCACCCTCCTCGCGATCATCGAGGTCGCTCGCCGCCACGACCTGTGGATCGTCTCCGACGAAGCCTATGAGCACGTGATCTACGCGCCGCACGAGCACCACTCGGTTGCGAGTCTGGCAGGTGATTGGGCCTCGCGGGTTCTGACGATCTTCAGCTTCTCGAAGAGTCACGCGATGGCAGGGCTGCGCATCGGCGCACTGATCGCGCACAGCGAGCTGCTCTGCCAGCGACTGCAGAAGGTCCTGCGCTGCAGCATCAACGGCGTCAACAGCCTGGCCCAGTGGGGTGCGTTGGCTGCCTTGGAGGGCGACACCGGGCACCACGCGGTGATGCTCGCCGAGTACGAGCGCCGTCGTGATGTGCTGGTGGGTGCGCTCGACGGCATTGCTGGCGTGCGCACGTTCATGCCGCGGGGGACGTTTTTTGCCTGGATCGAGCTCGAGGCGGCGCTGTACGAACGCCTCGGCGTCGCGACCGCCGACGACATCTCGGAGTTGCTGTGTCGCGAGGGCGTCGGCAACACCCCCGGCGATGCGTTCGGCGCCGGCTCGGCCGATGCCATGCGATTCTCTTTCTCGTGCGACACCGCCATGGTGGCCGCGGGGTCCCAGATCCTCCGTCGGGTCCTGCTCGGCCGCGACCCTGCCTGAACCGGAGCCTCCCACGATGCAAAACCGCCTGGTCGACCTGCTCACCAAATACCGCACCGCCGTGTTGTGCAGTCTGTTGCCGGTCGGCACCTTGCTCGACGCGGTATCCCGCGTGCGCGCGCGCATCGACCTGGCGCGAGCGCGTCCGCAAGAGCACGACCGCCGCGTGGCCGACGTGCAAGCGCAGGTGCGCCGCTGGGCCGGGCTGGGCCGGGCCGAGCGCCAGCCGATGTGCACCGACCGCAAGAATTGGAAGAGCCTGAGCACGCGGTTTCCACCCAAGCACCAGTGGCATCGGGTCCGCATGGGTGCACTGCGCGACATCTTGTCGATCGACACCGCCCGCGGCACGGTTCGCGTCGAGCCGCTGGTCACGGTTGGGCAAGCCACCGACTTCCTGGTGGCCCGGGGCTACTTGCTGGCCGTCAACCTCGAGATCGCGGAGGCGACGCTCGGGGGCTTGGCGATGGCCGTCGGCATGACCACGCACTCGCACAAGGTCGGCCTGTTGCAAGAGACCGTGGTCGCGTACGAGGTGGTCTTGCCCGACGGCAGCTTGGTCCGCGCTACCGCCACCGAGCACACCGACCTGTTCCGCGCCCTGCCCTGGTCCCACGGCACGCTCGGGCTTCTGGTCGGCCTCGAGCTGCGCATCATCCCCTGCAAGAGCCACGTGCGACTCAGGTACACGCCGACGCGCTCGCACGTCGAGACCTGCGAGACCCTACACTCGTTGTCGACCCGCGACGATGCACCCGACTTCATCGAGGCCACCGTGTTCGCCAAGAACCGCGCGGTGGTCATGACCGGCACCTTCGCCGACGACGACGGCAGCGCGCCGGTCAACCGGCTCGGTGACTGGCACAAGCCATGGTTCTACAAGCACGTCGAGGCGCAGGCCGAACACGGCGGCGAGGAATTGGTGCCACTGAGGCACTATCTGCTGCGACACAACCGCAGCATCTTCTGGGTCGTCCAGCACATGATCCCCTTTGGCAATCATCCGGCGTTCCGGTGGTTGGCAGGCTGGATGATGCCGCCGCGGATCTCTTTGTTGAAGTTCTCGACGACCCCGGCGGTGCGCCAGATGACCTTCACGATGCAGGTCTTCCAGGACATCGTCTTGCCGATGTCCGCGATGCAGCAGGCGCTGGACCTCACCGACGAGCTGTTCGCGATGTCGCCGGTGCTGCTGTACCCCTCGCGCATCTACGACCACGGCGACGCCAGCGGACAGCTCCGCCCCCCGCGGGCCAAAGATCGGCTGCCGGGCAAGGACTACGCGATGTTCTTCGATCTGGGCGTCTATGGCGTCCCCGGCCCGATCCTGGCGGGCAAGCCCTTCGCGACGCTGCACGCGATGCGGCAGATGGAGGCGTTCACCCACGCAGTCGGTGGCTATCCATTTTTGTATGCCGACACCTTCATGACCCGGGCCGAGTTCGAGGAGATGTTCGACCTGCGGCTCTACGAGCGCGTGCGGGCCAAGTATGGCTGTGACGGGGCGTTTCCCCACCTGTACGACAAGATCAAGCCCGAGGTCGATGTGTTCGCGGTCCTCGAACAGGAGAAGCAACGCGGCGCGGTGCTCGGGCAGCGACGCAACGAGCCCGGGCTCAGCCCGACGTGGAGTTTCGGCGACGCTGCGAATGGTTGAGCGCTCTGCTACGCTGCGAGGCGATGCGGCGGTTGGTCGTGATCCCTAGCTGTTGCCGGGGACCAGCGTCAACACGTCGATGCGCGGCACGACGCCGAGTCGCACCGGAATGATGGAGGTGCCGATCCCGGTGCCGACGAACAGGTCGCGCCCGCCCTCGACCACATGACCCTGGGCAAAGCGCTGCCCGTGATCCGAGGGCACCACTGGGGCCCCGAACCACGGTAGGTCGATCTGGCCGCCGTGGGTGTGACCGGCCAACGTCAGCGCGACCCGATCAGGAACGCGGACGAAGACGTCGGGATTGTGCGTGATTGCCACGACGGGTCCGTCGTCGTCGACGGCTGCCAGCGCCTTGTCGATGTCCGCTTCGCGGGTACACAGATCGGAGATGCCCGCGATCCACACGCCGCTTGCCGCCCCGCCCTCGAGGCGGAGCGCGTGGTCTTCGAGCACCGGGATGCCGACACCCTCGAGCGCGCGGGTGATTCGGGCGCCGTCGTACCACCAGTCGTGATTGCCGAGCACCGCGACGACATGCTTGGCGCGCAGTCGCCCAAGCTCTGCGGCGATCGGCTCAGGCTCCACGAAGTGGCCGCCCACGACGCCTTGGATCACGAGGTCTCCGAGGATCACCACCACATCCGGAGCCGCGGTGTTGGTGGCATCGACGACGTCCGCGAGCCGCTCGAGATCGATGTGAGGAGCACCGACGTGGAGATCGGTGAGCACCGCGATGCGTAGGCCAGCGTGCTCGGGCGACCAGTCGTCGATCGCCAGGGTGGTGGACTCGACGTCGAGCCGGCCCGGCTCGAGGCCGACCGCGTAGATCACCAGCACGAGGCCTGCAGCCAGCATGGCCAACCCGATCCGGCGCCACCAACGTGAGCGGTTGTCGACTGCGTGGGTGCGTGCGGGCATGCCCAGACCAGCTTGGCGCGCCACGTTGGACACGCAATCGTCTGCACGAAAACGCCTAGACCGACTGCTCGTGGGGCACTGAACGCGGCGAGCCGCTGGAGACCAGCCAGGCCAAACGGTGAGACAATCCCGTCGTCGTGACGCAGTCGTCCACACCCTTCGACGAGACGCTCGGGCCAACTACAGCGTGGAGAAGAATGGATGATTCGATGGCGATCGATGTGATCCGAACCCAAACCGCCGGGCGTCACCGTGCGGTCGCGGCTCTCGCGGCTCTCGCGGCTCTCGCGGCGCTCACAGCTGCGGGCTGCTCGGTGCTGCTCGATCCCGAGCGGTTCGACGACGTCGTGCGTTGCCACTACGACGACGACTGCCCCGCATCCGACGACCCGCGCTACGCGTGGGTCTGCACGGTCGCCGACGGGCACCCCGATCGCAGTTTCCCGAAGGTCTGCGCGCCGTCACCGGTGCAGTCCTGTGCGCCGTCCGACTATGCCGGAGGTTCGACGATTCGCGGCCGTGTGGGGGACGCCCGAGAACATCCCGAGCAGTATGTCGACCGCTGCGATGAGCTTGGCGCCGTGCACGGGTGTCCGCCCGACGACGATGGCTGCACCGCCGGACTCGTGGCGCACCCGGTGTCCGGTCGCTGCGACGACGACGATCCGTCCACCCCGCCTGCGCTCATGCCCCAGCCGAGCGTCGAGGCTCAGGACGTGCTCGATCAGTTCTGCCGCTCGGTGTTTTGCAACCCGGAGTTCGTCTGCAACCGTCAGACCGAGCGCTGCACGAGCTGCGTGCTCGGCGACCCGCTCGGGCGCGGCGGCTGCGGTGACCTGTACCCGGACGGGAAGCGCTCCACGATCTACGTGCCGGACGAGGACATCTTCGACGCCTGCGGCGGACCCGACGGAGATCCCGAAGACGCGCTGATCGGCGAGTTCGAAGGCGGTCCGCCCCAGCGCATCGAGGGCGAATAGGCTCGAGTTTGTCGCCGATCAACCCGGCCACTCACGGCAGTGGATTCAGCGCCTCACCGACCGGAGGCACCACGTCGCCACTCCACGGCATCGTCGCACCATAGTCGCCCAGGTGGCGAAATGCGGTCATGCGCCAGCTGGCATTTTTGCCATTGATCTCGTCCTGATTCACGACGAGGGCCACGACATCTTCATAGATGACGATGCGCTCACTCGACGGCACGTTGGCGAAGCCTGCGGTCGCGCTCGATGCCCAGGTGTACCAGCCCTCGCCCGCGTTGTGGACGGTGTAGAGCCACAGGTCGGTGTCTGCGAAGAAGTCGGCGGGGTACTGCGGTCCGGGGGTGTAGTTGTTCGCGGGGTCGCCGTCGGTGTCGAACACGAAGCCGTACTGGTAGTTGTAGACCGGCTCGTCGATGTCGATCGGCGCAGCGACATGGCCGTAGAAGATCGCGACCGGACCGTCGAGCGGCAGGGTCTCGCCCGTGCACAGCACCGTGAAGCCAGCGCCGGGCCCACAGGGTACGTCGGACGGCAAGTCGACACCGAGGATGCTGCCGCCGTTGATCCAGTCGACCTCCTCCTGGGCGTTGCTGGTCTTGACGCCATCGGAGTGCTGCGTCTCGTTGTCGGGAGGTAGAGGTTCTCCGCCGGTGCAGACCGACTCGACGACATCGACTCCGAGGACATCGCCGATCAACTGCGCGATGTGCTCGAGATTCGCGTCGCCGCATCCACCGGTGGGATCGGTATCGCCCGTGGGATCGGTATCGCCCGTGGGGTCTGTGTCGCTGTCGCTTGGGTCCGTGGCATTGGTGGTGGTTCCGCCCGGATCGCCGTCACACACCGGTGGCGTAGGATCGCCGATCGCTGGCCGGGTCTTCGCGGCGCCGCCCCGAAACTGCGCCTCCGACCAGCCGCGCTGGTACGCGAGGTTGTACATGCGCTCGCGGATCTCGGCGTCGCCGAGCAGCGCGGTCATGAAGCTGCCGCCGTCCTGCTGCGCCACGCCCTCGAGCCGCGCGCGCTCCTCTGGGTCCGCGACCAGCTCGTTGATCGACCGTGCGAACGCGCTGGTGAACTCGCCGCCCTGGTCCTCGGGATCCGCGTCGCCCCCGCCAAAGAGGTTCAAGAAGCTATCGTCCAGATCGCCGTAGGACGATTGATCGTCTCTGGCCGCGGAGATCGCGAGGTCGGCCACACAGTTCAGATCCGCAAGCATCGCCCCCGAGTGACACGAGTCGACGATGACGATGATCTCGACGCCAGGGTCGAACTTCTTCAGCTGGTTGGCGAGCACTCCCGAGTAGATTCCACCGGCCTCTCCGTGACCGAGGGTGCCCGAGAACTCGTCGGTCACGGTGCTGCCGTGGCCGGTGATGTAGATGACGAGGTTGTCTCCGGGCCCGAGTTCCTGGGCCTTCTGGGTGAACCACTCCGCGGTGCCGGCGGTGCTGATCTCGCCGGCGCCGGCGCCGGTGGTCGTGCCGCGAGTCACCGAGAAGCCCAATCCCTCCAGGGTCGCACTCATGTTGGCGGCGTCGAGTGCGAAGTCCTCACCGCCGTGCTCGCCCTCGGCGAAGCCGTTGAACACCAGCGCGGTGCCGTATCCCGGCTGGCACTCGCCCGCGAAGGTTGGCTCGGGGAACGTGATCGTGCCGCTGCGTCCCGACTCCGAACCGACCACCCAGTTTTCGGGGTCCCAGTAGGCGTCGGCGCCCGCCCACAGCGGCTGACCGTCGAGGATGGGCCACCACTTTGCGTCGTGCACCGTGAGTTCGCCGGTTTGCTGGTCAACGAGCACGTAGCGCGTGGGATGATCGAAGCGCGCGCCGGGCTCGTCGTCGATCCAGAAGAACCACGCGGTGGACTCGACGGCCAGGGTCGTGCGCTCGCCGAGTCGCTCGGGCATGCCGATCACGAGGCTCGAGTCCGGGCTCACCAGCTCGGGGTGCGAGAAGACGATCGTCGGGTCGTCCTCGTCGACCAGCTTTTCGGCGACGAGCTCGCCGGCTCGATCGCGCGAGATCGAACCATCGGAATGGCCGCAGCCAGGGAGAATCAAGGCGATCAGGCCAGCCGAGCGCAGGGCGTTGCGTTTCATGCCAGGGCAGATGCACGGGTGCCCTGGGCGATTGCCGAGGCCGGAAAATCAGTCGAATTCGGGGACGCACAGGCGATCTGGCGGGCCAAGCACACTGCAACCGTGTGCCTGGCCGCCCAGGTGCGGCCGCGGACCGACGCACTCCCTACTGACAAGCCAGGTGTAGGTCGATCACCCTGCCCTGCTCGATCGCGCCGCCACGGCCGATGAACGAAAAGACCGCGCGCTCGACTCCGCAGTTGCCACGCGCGTCGCACACCGCGTCGACGTCGTACGCGAGTTCGATCGACAGCACGCGCAGCGCCGACAGCGATTGCAGCTCTCCGGCCGTCCCGCGCTTGTCGCCGTCGTGGTCGGCCCACAGCACCAGCTCGGCGAAGCCCGGATCGGTGGCGGTGATCTTACCGTTGCCATCGGCGTCGAGCTCGGCGAGCGCCGTGAAACCGTTGGCCGCCCGGCGCCCGGTCGCGAGCCGCGAGCCCGAGCCGAACAGCTCGCGCCCGTCGGCGATGCCACCGTCCCCGTTGCGATCGAGGGCGAGCCACGGGGTCGAACTCGTCGGCCAGTCGGTGCTCACACAACCGCCCGCGACATCGATATCGAAGGCCGCCGCGGCTGCCGCCCCGAGTCGGGGCTCGGCGCCGTCGAACGACAGCACCAGCGGCGTGCTGGTCTCTTCGCCGCCGCCGCACAGCTCGGTCTCGAGGCAGGCGCCCCAGAGCCCAGCGTCGCACCGCTGTTCGCCGCACTCGACGCCGCCCTCCACCGCACAGACCCGAGTCGCGCCATCGACGTCACAGCTCTCGGGCTCGGGCTCACCGGTGGTGGTCGTCGATTCGGGCTCCGCGGCCGTGTCGGTGTCGCCCTCGGTGTCGCCCTCGGTGTCGCCCTCGGTGTCGCCCTCGGTGTCGCCAGGCTCGCTCGCCGTACCCGCGTTGGAAGCACTCTCGGACTTGCCTCCATCGTCGGTGTCACAAGCGGCCATCAGAAGCACCATGCCAAACATCGAACCAAATCCAAGCTTGTTGCGCATCGTCATCCAATCCCATCGGGCCACATCGGCCTCATCCACACGAGTGTCGAGGCCAGCCGATTCGATCGCTTCGATCGCGAAAAAAGCTATAATGGGCGGCATGACACGTTGGGTGGGGTTATTGGGCGCAGTTGGGTGGATGATTTCAGGCTTGGGCGCGTGCAGCGACACCGAGACGGGCGCGGCCGGATCGACGTCGCAGGGCAACCCGAGTTCCTCCGAGGACGGCGGCACGGACTCCTCCACCACCGCTGTCACGACGGCTGGGGTCTGCGACGGCAGCTCGGGTGAATTCGAGATCTCGGAGGGCGAAAGTTCGGGGGGCAGTGCCGAGGACACCAACGGTGGCATGGGTGGCGACATCCCCATCGGACTGACGGTCTTCACCCTGCGCGAGGAGGAGATCGCCGCGGGAACGCTGGTCGAAATCGCGGATCTCGTCGTGACCGCGCCGATCGTCGCGACGCCCGATGGCGCACTGGTGTTTCTCCAGGCGACCGTAGGCGGCGAGTACTCGGGCATCACCGCGGTGGTCCCTGGCTCCGACGCTGAGTTCGCGATCGGCACGCGCGTTCGCGTCGTCGGCCGCGTCGCGCGGCTCGGCGACATCGTGAGGATCGTCGTCGACGGCGACGTCAACGGCGACGTCGAAGAGATCATCGACGAGGGGGTCGCGGCGCTGCCAGAGCCTTTCGTCGTCGACCTCGTCGAGCTTGCCGATCCCACGGGAGCACTCGAGCCCTACGACTCCGCGCTGGTTCGTGTCGTGACGCCCAAAGTGACCGACGCCGACCTGTGCCCGGGCGAGTTCGCGATCTCGTCCGAGCTCCGCGTCGACAACCTCTTTCTCGGCGATCTCGCGCCCACGCCCGCGACGGGTACCGAGTATTCGGCGCTACTCGGAGCGCTGCGGGCGACCGGCGACGGCTTCGAGATCGCACCGCGCAGCCTCGACGATCTCGAGCCCTGAAAAACGTCTACCGCGCCGCGAGTTCGCCCAGCAGGCGATCGCACGCCTGCACCGACGTCGACCTGCCCTCGCGGACGAACGCCTCGCGGGCGGCCCTCACCAGCAGCCGCGCCTCGGCGGCGTCGTGCTTGGCCACCGCGCGCGCCAACGCGAGCCTCACCCGGGCAAAGTCGAGCGCCGACGCGCCCATGCGCTCGCAGGCCTCGAGTGCGCGACGCAGCTCGGTCTGGGCGGCCGCATCGTCGCCCGCGCCGAGCTCCGCCTCACCCAATGCCACGCGATACGCGATGAGATTCTCGGGTTGCGGCCCCTCGAGGCGCTCGCGAATCGCGATCGCGGCGCGCAACAGCGTCACCGCCTCGGCCGCCGCCGCAACGGCCTGCGGACCCGGCGAGGCGCCGGGTTCGTCTGGCATCCGTCGGCGCAGCGCGGTCGCGAGATTGTACTGGGCGTTGGCGACCTCGGCGTCGCCGGGGGCGAAGCGCTCGGCGCTGTGCAGCGCACGACGTAGCCACGAATCCGCCTGCGCGAGATCGCCTGTGCGCAACCATGCGTTGCCGATCACACCGAACAGACGCGCGGTACTCGGGTGATCCTCGCCCCACACCGCCAGCGCTGGTTCGACGATCGGGTCGAGCTCGCTCAGAGCCTCGGCGTTGCGATTCATCCGGGCCAGCGCGCTGCCGAGGTTGACGCGCGCGGCCATCGTGTCGGGGTGGGCCTCACCGAGCGCGGCCGCGAACAACGCAATCGCGCGCCGGTGATGATCGATCGACTCGGCCTGATCTGCCTGACCATCGCGGGCCAGCACCAAGGCGAGGTTGTTCTCGAGCAGGCCGCGCAGCAGCGGGGGATCCCCTGCGGCGGCGATCGAGGCGCTCGCCTGCTCGACCACGGCGCGGGCCTCGGCTGCACGGTTGCCGGTGGCACCGACCGCGTAGACCCGCAGGATCATCGCGATGGTGCGCAACCTCGGATCGTCGATCGCGGCGCCGTGCTCGACGGCCCGCGAGGCCGCGGTCTCGGCGGCCGTGGTGTCT
>CANLQR010000084.1 GCA_947492135.1 Deltaproteobacteria bacterium
AGCGAGAGATCGAGAGAGCGAGAGATCGAGAGTGAGAGAGTGAGAGAGCGAGATTGAGAGAGCGAGAGTGAGAGAGTCATCCAGAATTTCTCCAACGCCACGCTCCCATGCGCGCCACTGGCAGTCAACGGCCGCGGCGACCTTGGCGAGGACGCCAGCGGTCCACGCGCTTAGTTAGGAGGTTCGAAGCGGCAAGCCAGGAAGATGGTCCGAAGGGCAAGCGCATGCGAGCACACAAATTTGTTGCGGCGGGAGTGACCCGCTGGGGAAGCTCGCCGTCGCGCAGCACGCGGTTGAAGCCGACCGAGGTCTGAATCTCGAGCCCAGACCGCGGCCGGCGATTGCGGCGCGAATTGAAGCGTCCGGGCTGCTGTGTTGCTCATCCGCGCGATCTCGAGGTGGAGGTGGTTCGTGCTCGAGCACTCCGTGCTTCCGGCATTGCCCAGCGCCTGTCCCTTGGTCACGACGTCGCCGGCGCTGACCGCCATGGTGTCGAACTGGGCGTAGTCGCTGACGAAGATCTCGGCGACATCGTCGCCATCAGAACCACAGCCGGACGCCGAACACCGGCCCGCCGAACCGCACGTTGCCGACCCCGCGGTACTCGTACCCGCCGTAGCCTTCGAAGCGACGCACCGCGAAGCCGACCGTCCCGCGGACCAAGAAGGTCTTCGCAGCACCGAGGTTGCCGAAGTCGGCGCGCCCCGAGAGCACCACTGGCCGCACCGGGAACACGTCCACCGTCGTCGACAGGTTGGCGCCTGCGGCGTCGAGGCGGGTGGGGTCGTCGACCCGGCGAGCGTCGATCAAGTAGCCCGGTCCGAGGCCGAGCTTCCACACGACGTTGGGCTGCATCAGGAACGCGACACAAAACGCGGCGCTACCGAGGTAGCTCGCATCCGCAGCCGGCCGCTCGAGGTACAGCCCGGTGTCGTTGCGAAGCGAGAGCCTGCGCCACGAGATTTCCGCAGCGACTGAGGCTCGCCACACCTGGTCACCGAGCGAGGCCCCTTCGAGGGCCACGTTCAGCGACCACGGCTTGCCTGGGGCGTCGAGAGCGGGTTTGCGACCGTTTCGATGCACCCACCCGGTGTGACCGTTGCGATAGGGATACGACGCGAACACCGGCCGGCCTTGTTTGGCGTTGGTCTCGGCGATGACCTCGGCGATCGCGGCACCGACCGACGCGCCGGCGGATCCGTCACCACCGTCCCCGTCGTCGTCGCTGTCGCTCGAGTCGTCATCGGCGCTGCTCTCGGAGCTCGAGCTGCCGCGGACCTCGGAGCGCATGCTGCCGAGCTTGCCCGCGTGTGCCACGGTCGGAGCCAGCAGGCACGCGAGCGCGGTGAGCCAACGAATCCACATCACCGTTAGTGATGACGCGTGAACCGTTCCTCGGGTAGCGCTATCCCATCAGCCTGCGCGCGGGCGTTGACGTGGATCACGGCAGTTGCGTCGCCGCCACACTGTTGCGTCGGCGCAACAGTGCGGCCTACTTCCCGTAGCGCTTGCGCACCCAGCCCAGGAACGTCGGAGAGCGACGCTGCAGATCCTTGCCGAGCTCCGGGTGCTCGTGCATGAACTTGAGGTACCCCCAGTAGGGGCTCTCGGCATCGTCGATCTCCGCACCGACGAGCCGCTGCACGAGGGCACTCTCGGCGATCTCGAGCTCACGGCGCTCGAGCGAGGACGGCCGAGTCTGCGCCACGGTGCCCAGCGCGCGCGACTTGGCAAGTGGCAACACGGCGGTCGCACCGTCCTGCAACGACACCTCGACTTGCCACGCCGCCGAGAACAGCTGGAACTGCGTCATGCTGCGCGGGTTGGCGGCCAGCGGGTAGAAGAAGAAAACCACTTTGTGCTCGCGGGCAGGCCACGACGTGGGCAGCACCGGCGAGGTCTGCCAGGTCTTCTTGGGGTCGAGCTGCTCGGCGACGGCAGTCTCGGCGAGCTGCTTGGCGGCCTCGGGCGTGGTGATCGCGAAGTCGCCCGCGGCCCCTGCCGCCTTCTTGTCGTTCTTCGCCGTGCGCGGCACATCGTTGTGCGACGTCGACACGAAGGAATGCTCGACCTCGGGTTCGTGTGCCTGCCGCGCGGCAGCTGGCGCGGCGGTGACGGGCGGCGAAGGGCTCGCGGTGGCACACGCGGCGCAGGCGAGCACGACGACGAACAGGCGGGGGCACAGCGGCACGGGGCGGCAGGATTGCGCAGATCTCGACGGAGTACCAGCCGAGGCCACCCCCGGCTTGCCGCGGACCAGTCCCCAAGACCGTACAAGAGCCCTATCGCTGCGCGCCCTCGTTCACGACTCAGAAGCCGTCCTGCGAGTCTGGCTTGAGGCTCTCGATGCCGCGGAGTTCGCACCGATCGACTCCGCCATTGCTGGTCGAGGTCTTGTTGTAGTCGTAGCCGGCCGGGCAGACCGGGTCGGCGTACGTGTACTCGGGCTTGCGGCAGGTATCGCGGCCGGCCTGCGAGACGTAGTCGTAGCCACCCTTGCTGCATTCGACATCCTTGTCGTCCTTGCCCTTGGTGGACTTGCAGGTGTCGCGGCCGTCCTTGTTCGAGACGTACCAGTTGTCGCGCACGTCCGTGATCAGCAACTTGCACTGGGTCGCCACGTTGTCGAACGTCGTCTTCTTGCAGCGGTCCATGGGGTTGAGCGCGGACGAGCGCGACTCGTAGTCGGGGAAGTTCGCGCCGCAGGTGGGCTTCGAGGTGAGTTCCTCGTTGTTCCACTTGTCGACCTTCACCATCTCGTAGGCGATGACGGCGCCAGGCTCGACGACCCAACTGGACTTCGAGCAACCCGATGCCGTGGCAGTCACGCTCAGCTTGCCGTTCGTGACCGTGAGGTCGCCGCTGTAGCACTCTTGCTTCGATTCGTCGGCCGCGACCAAGATCCACACTGCCGAGATCAGCCTCGCGCCATCACCCTCAGCCTTGACGGCCTCCAGGTGTTTGTTGTGGCGATTGGTCTCGAAGCGAAGATCACCATTGGTGTTGCCGAGGTTGATCCGCATCTTGTACGCGGTGAGCTTGCCGTC
The DNA here is from genome assembly GCA_947492135.1 of Deltaproteobacteria bacterium. Lineage (GTDB taxonomy): Bacteria > Myxococcota_A > Polyangia > Nannocystales > Nannocystaceae > Xiheibacterium. The sequence goes on from CANLQR010000084.1 coordinate 3,048, forward strand.
GTACGCGCCAGTTCCACCAGCGCTGCCGGAGACGTTGCTGTGAGTCGCCGTCACGCCCCACTCGTGAGCTTCGGCCGTGGTGATGGTGGTGCGGCCGTCGACGGTGACCTCGTAGATGCCGCTGGGCGCGTCCTGCATCTTCTGGAAGTAGTTCTTGCCGGCGACCGGCGTCATCTTCTGGCCGACCGAGCCGAGCTTGGCTTCGCTGGCCTTCTTGCGCCAGTAACGAACGCCCTCGAACTTCAACGTCGACGCGGAGATCTCGGTGAACGCGGCGAGGGCCGGGGAACTCGGCGCCATCACGCCGATGCACGTGGCGGCCAAGAGCAGGAGTGAGCGGGGGTTTGGTGTGGACATCTGTCCGGGTAGAGACCGGGGCGAGACGAACGGATCACTCCCCCGGTGATCGCGAGATTCCAACCGTTGCCGAGCCGGACGGGGCAGCCACCAGACCCATGCAACCGCGATCCGAGTGCTTCGCTAGCGCTCGCGGCACTTGGGCGCATCGGGCTGGTCGAGGTTGGTCTCGAACCTGATCACGCGCTGCAGCTTGGCGTCCATCTGCAGCTCGAGTGTGCCCGCGCCGCGTTCGCAACGTATGGCGAAGCTGGCGCCGAACGGCAGACTGACCTCGGCTGCGCCGAGTGTGCAGGGGCCGGTGCTGGTACTGCGTAGCGCGAGGGATTTGCGTACCGCAGGCTTGAGGAACACCGGCGCGAGCAGCTCCGATGCCGCGCCTTGGTCCCACTGTTGCCGCAGCGCGAGCAAGCGGCGTGCCGCGTCCACGACCGCAGGCTCGGGCGCCACGTCGTGCAATCGGATGGCGTCCTGAATGATGCGCGCGGGATCGCCCGGAGAGATTGCCAGATCGAGCTCGGCCATGCCGTGTTCGCACTCGAGCGCGAACTCGCCGCGATAGGGCGTCACGACTTTGGTACGAAACGGCGGGCCGCAGGCCCCCAAGCGGGTGGCGACGGTCTGCATCGTTGCGCGCCGGTGCTCGACATCTTCGAGCTCATCGTGGCGATAGGCCGTCCACGCTCGGCGGTACGCGTCGACATCCCACGCTGCGAGCAGGGCGTGCCACGCCCCCGCGAGCTCGTCGAGCTCGGGTGCCGCCACCGGCGTGCGTTCGACCAGGCCGCCGCTGCTCGCCATCAAGCCCAACAATGTGCGGGCAGTGGCATCGAGCGCATACTCGGTGTTGGTCAGCAGGATCACCGCGACGCCACGCTCGGGCAGCATGTACAACGCTGTGCGGTGGCCATCGAGCCCGCCGTTGTGCCAGATCACCCGGCCGAGGTGACAGTCTTCGCGAACCTGCCAGCCGATCCCCGACGCGGTGGCATGAGCCTGGAGGCCCTTGCCCTCGTCGACGACCTGCGCCCGCAGGACCCCCAAGAGCCCGACCGCTTGCGACTCGCGAACCGTGGCTCGGCGCAACACGCCATGGTCTGGATCCCCGCGCGGTGGCCAGGCATCGAGCTCGAACGCTGCGAGCGCGGCGAGATCGACCACGCTGGCCCACAGCTCACCGGCGGCCGCCGCTGCGCCGGGCGGCGTGGGGCGGCTGCGTTCGACGAACTCGCCGCGGCGGACCTCGTAGCCGACGGCGAGTCGGTCGGGGGGGACCGTGGCGGGATCGAACGTCGCGCTTGTCATGCCCAACGGTGCGAGGACCTCGCGTTGCATGTACGCGGTGTACGGGGTCGACGTCGCGCGTCCGATCAACAGCCCGAGGATCTGGTAGCCGAGGTTGGAGTACGAGATCTCGGTGCCCCCTGGGTTCGCGAAGCCAAGGCCATCGAGGGCGGCGAGCAGGGTCTCGCCGGCCAGTGGCATTGCTCGCGTCGACACGTCGGCATTGCGCGGGAGCCCGGCACTGTGGGTCAACAGCTCGCGAATCGTGAGCTCGCGAGCGTCGCCGCTGGCGTAGGCGAGGGAGCTCAGCTCAGGCAAATGCTCGGCGGCGGCATCGTCGAGCTCGAGTACGCCGCGATCACGAAGCTGTAGGATCGCGATCGCCGTCAACACCTTGGTGAGTGAGCCGATGCGAAACACGGTGTCGCGCGTCACGGCGTCGTCGCTGTCGCGCTCGCGGGCGCCGTACCCTGCAGACCACACCAGGTGACCGTCGATCACCACACCCGCGGCCAAACCGAACAGGGCTTCGTTGTGGACCAGGGCGCGCAGCTGTTGGTCGATCTTGGGCAACGCCCACAACAGCCGCGGCCACCGCAAAGGGTCGGTGAAGCGCGGCGCGGCCATGATGCGGTGCCGCTGCTGGCCCCGGGCGACAACAGGCCGCACCTCGGTCGGAGCCGCGGGGGCCGGCGAGTTCGTCGCGCAACCGAGAACACCGAGGGTGAGCACCACCGCGCCGAGGTGCCGCGCCATCGGGCCATGAACGCGGAGCATGCCCGACTCTACCGTAGCCGGGTTTCGCCGGATCAGCCGGCGGAGCGGAGCAAGAAGATCTCGCCGCCGGTGTCCGGGCTGCCGTCCGCCGTGACGCCGACGATGTCCGCGATCTGATCGCCATCCACGTCCCCCGCGGCGAGGTCGTAGGCGTAGCCGACCGGCACGATGTTGAAGACTTCTTGCGTCGTGAAGGTGAACTCGTCGCGGCCCATGATCGTGCTGACGGATCCACTGTTGTTGAAGACTGCGATGTCCGCACAGCCGTCGCCGTCGAAGTCGGGGGTCGCGGCGGCGAGCGTCGACCCTTGCACGGTGAGCTCGCTGATCTCACCGAAGGCGCCACTGCCGTCGCCAGGCCACACGCCGACGATCGCATCCCAGGTCGCGCCGACGTCGAGCGCTCCGTCGCCATCGAAGTCCGCGATCAGGATGTCGGCGATCGAGCCCTCGAACGGGTAGATGACGATGTCGGCGAACGTACCGTCGCCGTTGCCGAGCAGGACCCCCAGCTGATCGGTCGTGCCCGAGACGATGTCGCCGTCGCCGTCGCCGTCGAGATCAGCGCTCTTGATCGCATTGACGGTGGGCATGCCGCCGAAGTCGCTGGGCACGCCGAAGGTCTCTGCCGCCGAGGCCACCGAGACCCGTGCGCCCGCGCTGTTGGTGCCCAGCAGGTCGCGCCGGCCATCGCCGTTGACGTCGGCGAGGAACACGTCCCAGTCGCTCGCCGCGGGGTAGTCGGTCGGGGCGAGGAACGTGCCGTCGCCGTTGCCTCGCCAGCGCCGGACGATGATCGAAAAATTCGGCGGCAGCGCCACCAGCCCGACCACGTCGATGGTGTCATCGGCGATGGCCGCCGCGGCGATCCGAATCGTGGGCGCGTCGCCGCCGGGGAGCTTCACTGGAGCGGAAAACGTGCCATCTCCGCTGCCCGCCATGAAGTACACACCGGGCTGGTTGGCCCCTTGGTCGCCGAAATCGCCGAGCAGCAGGTCGTTGTCGCCGTCGTCATCGACATCGACGATCTCCACACCCTGGGTGTTGTAGAGCGTGGCGATCTGCTCGGCGGCGCCAAACGGCGGGGCGTCTCCGGCAAACAGACCGTCGAGGCAGCCCGGATCCTCGGTCACCGTGGTGCTGTCAGAACCACTGCCCGACTCGTCGGTCTGGGTCGCGACACTGGTTTCGTCGGTGGTGGACGTCATGGTGGTCGACGTCATGGTGGTGGACGTCATGGTGGTGGACGTCATGGTGGTGGACGTCGCTGTCGCGTCGTCGGCGCTCGACGCGGTGGTCTCGGCGGACGTCGAACTCGCGGTCCCTCCGCTGCTGTCCCCGAGGCTGCCACTGCCACCGGCGCCGGGCTGGTTGTAGCAGGACGACATCAGCAGCACGCACGGGACCAGCAGCGGGCGAATCATCGCGGCACTGTACCGCAGATCCGTCAGGCTTCGGTCGAACGCGGGCGTTTGTGACACCGCGTGCGTTGGTGCCGGGGCCGATCCAAACCCCCTGGGGCCGTACGCGGATCGCCGTAGTAGACTCGGCGCCTGTGGACGACGCCGTTGCCGCTTGCCCCGACGAGAACACCGTGGCGATGTTCGTCCGTGGTGAGCTCGACGCCGGCGAGGTGGCCGCCATCGAGTTCCACATCGACCGCTGCGCGGGGTGTGCCGAGGTGGTGGTCGAGGTCGCGCGGCTGTTCGGTGAGCCGGCCTCGCTCGCGACTGCGGGCGCCACCCTCGTCTCCGCTGCGACCGCGCGCGGGGCGACCGACTGGCTGGCCCCCGGCGAGCGCGTGGGTCGCTATCGTGTCCTCGAGGCGATCGGTGCTGGCGGCATGGGCGTGGTCTACGCGGCGTACGATCCCGAACTCGACCGTCGGGTCGCGCTGAAGCTCCTGCATGCGGGCGGTGACACCGGGAGTGAAGGCCGCGCGCGGCTACAACGCGAGGCCCAGTCGCTCGCGCAGCTCTCTCACCCCAACGTCGTCGCGATTCATGATGTCGGCGCGGTTGGGCAGCGCCTGTTTCTCGCGATGGAGTTCGTCGATGGCCAGACGCTGCGCCGCTGGCTCGCCGAGACCTCGCGCGAGTGGTCACAGATCCGCGACGTGTTCATCGCCGCCGGACGCGGACTCGCGGCCGCCCACGTCGCGGGCCTGGTGCATCGCGACTTCAAGCCCGACAACGTGCTGATCGACCGCGACGGTCGCGTGCGTGTGACCGACTTCGGGCTCGCGCGACGCCGCGACGGACAGGCCGACCCCACGCCCGAGCCCGACGTGCATCGTGACCATCGCCGTGGCGCCACCGAACCGCTCACCCAGGCCGGCGCGATCGTCGGCACGCCCGCCTACATGGCGCCCGAGCAGTTCGATGGCGCGACGCTCGATGCGGCGTCCGACCAGTACAGCTTCTGCGTTGCACTGTACGAGGCGCTGTGGCGCATTCGACCGCATCCGGCCAAGTCGCTGCACGAGCTGATGGTCGCGGTGCAGACCACCGACCCCCGCGATCCGCCGCGGGACGCCCGCGTGCCTGCGGCGGTACGCGACGCGATCATGCGCGGCTTATCGCGGGATCGGGCGCGTCGCTTCGCCGACATGAGCGCTCTGTTGGCGATCCTCCAGCGCGACCCGTGGCGGGCCCGCCGACAGGCCGCGCTGGTGGTCATCCCCGCAGTCCTGGTCGCGGCCGGCGCGACGGCGTGGGCGAGCCGCGAGGACACCCGACCCGAGTTTTGCCGCACCGATCCGCTCGCGGGGGTGTGGGATCATGGCGAGCGCGCCGAGGCCCAGCGATGGTTCAGCGACGCGGCGCTGCCCTACGCCGAGCAAACCGCGGCTTCGTTCGAGCGGGGTGTCGACGCCTACGCGCTGCGGTTCGAAGCGCTCCGCGAGCGCGCCTGCACCCCACGTTCGGCGACGGACGCCGCGCCGGGCGTCGAGGCGCTACGGATGGTTTGTCTCGAGGAGCGCCGCGCCTTGCTCGCGGCGACGCTCGAGGTGCTGGCAACCTCGGTGACGCGAGAACACGCGCGGACGATCCTCGCCAAGGCACCGATGATCGTCGAGTCGCTCCCCAGTCTCGACGCTTGCGATGACGTCGCGCGCGTCGCCGCGCTGCAGGGCGAGCCGGTGCCACCGACGCTGGCCGCGGCGGTGATCGACAACCGCGCGCGGCTGGCCGAGGCGGCCTCGTTGGTACTCGGCGGCGACTACACTGGGGCGCTCGAGCGGGTCGACGGTGCCCTCGACGAGATCGAGGCGCTGCAGTTCGATCCGTTGCGCGCGCAGTTGCGGCTCGGTCGCGGGCGCGTGCTCAACCAGCTCGGGCGTTTTGCCGACTCGCGCGCCGACTTCGAGCAGTCGGCCGAGCTGGCCCTGCGCGCAGGTGACCGCGTTACCGCTGCCGATGCGCTGATCGAGCTGGTATGGGTCTTCGGCCAGTCGGGCAGCCAAGTCGAGCTTGCCGAGTTTGCCGCTCGCCAGGCCCGCGCAGCCGTCGAAGGCGTCGGCGCACCGCCGCGGCTGATGTCCAGACTGCACAAGAACCTCGCCACCGTGAAGCAGCAAGCTGGCCACGGTGATGAGGCGATCGCCGAGCTGGAGGCCGCGGTGGCGCTCGCGAGCGCCGACGACACCCCATTGTTTCGCATCGAGCTGTTGCTCGACCTCGCGAAGCTCGAGGCCACGGGCCTGCGTTTCGAGGCCGCCGCGGCCCACCTGCAAGAGGCCGGTGCGCTGGTCGCCACGGGCTTGGGTGCCGAGCACCCGGCGATGGCCGACGTCGCGTTTGCCCAGGGGCTGATCCACCTCAGCCAGCTGGAGTGGGCCGACTCGCGCGCCGCATTCGAGCGCGCGCTGGCGATTCGCCGCGCGGCGCTGGGCGAACACCACCCCGACTACGCCAGCGATCTTTCCGTGGTCGGACAGATGCTCGTGATGCAGGGCGAACCCGAGCAAGGCGTCGCCAACCTCCGCGAGGCGGTAGCGATCTACGAGCGGGCGGTGGGCAGCGATCATGTCATGACGCTCAACGTCGGGATGCGACTCGCTCACGCCCTGCTCGCGGCCGGGCATGCGGACGAGGCGGCGGCCCACGCCAGTGCAGTGCTCGCCCGCAGCGAGCGCGTGCTCGCGCCGTCGCACCCGGCGATCGCGGCTGGGCTTGGGGTGCTCGCCGACGCCCAGACGACGCTCGGCCAGTACGACGCTGCGATCGAGACCCGCAGCAAAGAGATCACCGCCGTGATCGCGGCGCACGGTGAGACCCACCCCTATGTCGCCGTCGCGCACGGCGCGTTCGGTGAGACCCTGCGTCGGGGCGGCCGGTTGCGCGAGGCTGTCGAACCCCTGCGACGCGCGGTCGAGATCGCCACCGACGATGGACCTGCGGGCAGCGACCGCGCGTGGTTCGTGTATCTGCTCGCGCGCACCAGACACGAGCTTGGCGAGACCGACCCAGCGCTCGGCTCGAGTGTCAGGGCTGCTATCGCGCGACTGGTGGCGGCCGACGATCCGACCCGCGCAGATGAGGTTCGCAGCTGGCTCGCCAGCTTGCCGGGCTAGATCATTTTTTCCGGCCGCCGAGCAACGTGTCCAGGCTGCTCTGCGTGATCGGGTGATAGCCGGGGCGCGCGCGCGCAAAGATCCGCCGCGCCTCGTCCCCACGCCCGGCTTCGAGCAGCGCTCCGTACAGCGGCATCAAGAATTTCCGGCGCCCGACCCTGGCGAGGAACCGCTCGAGCGCAGCATCGGCCGCCCGATAGTCGTGGCGCACGCTGATCTCGAGCCACTGCGCGAGGATCTCCTGGTTGCCGCTGTCGGTCAGCGCGAACCGCTCGTCGAGCGCGCGTAGCCGGGCGACGTCGGTTTCCTTGGGTAGCGCGCGGAGAAAGTGCAGCCACTGTTGGGGTGTCCACTTCGCCGTGGGCAAGCCCGCCGCGGCGAGCTCGCCGCGGACGAACGGTCCGACCACGCCATCGATGCGCTCGAAGGCCTCGGCTCGCGGTACCGGGCTGTCGCTGGGGAGACCGGGCTTGTCGAGCCAAGCTCCGAGATCGATCGCCGGTTTGTTCGGCAACCGTGGCTGGCCCAGGAGGTGCTTCGCAGCGAACGCCTCGAACTCGGCGGTGGTCACGCTCCCGAACGCATGGTCCTCGAACCATGCGAGCAAGAAGGGGTCGAAGGCCTTGCGGCCATAGCTTTCCTCGAGCGCGAGGAGCAGCAACGCACCCTTTTCATAGGCCACGTCGGACAGGCCATCGTCGGGATTGCGCCCACCGAGCGCGAGCCGCAGGTGCTGGTCATCGGCACCGAGCTCGGCGAAGGCTTCGGCGAGATCCTGGCGCCCCAGCACCGCGTCCATGTCGGCGCGCTCGCGGCCGAACAACGACTCGATGATCCGGCGCTCGAGGTAGACGGTGAAACCCTCGTTGAGCCAGAGGTCGGCCCACGTGGCGTTGGTCACCAGGTTGCCGGACCAGCTATGCGCGAGCTCGTGGGCGATCAACGAGACCAGCGAGCGATCGCCGGCAATGATCGTTGGCGTCGCGAACGTGAGCTTGGGGTTCTCCATGCCGCCGAAAGGAAACGCTGGCGGCAGTACCAGTACGTCGTAGCGACCCCACCGGTAGGGGCCATAGAGGCCCTCGACGGCGACGAGCATGCGCTCCATGTCCGCGAATTCGTGCGTGGCGGTCGCGAGTATCGAGGGTTCGGCCCACACGCCGGTGCGATCGCCGATCGCGGCGAACTCCAGGCGGCCCACCGCGAGCGCCACGAGGTACGCGGGAATCGCCTGGCGCATCTCGAAGCCGTAGGTTCCGGCCGTGCCGGTTTCGAAGGGATCCGCCGACATCAACGCCCGCACGTTCGGGGGCACGCGCACGACCGCGTCGTAGGTCGCGCGGATCCCCGGTGAGTCCTGGCACGGGAACCACGAGCGCGCATGGATCGCCTGCGACTGACTGTAGAGAAACGGCTGCGTGCGATCGGCGGTCTGTGCCGGCGCGAGCCACTGCAAGCCCGAGGCTTCGGGCGCCGTGCGATAGGTGATGCGAACCAGGTCGACGTCACCCTCGAGCTCGACCGCGAGTCCTTGGCCGAGGTGTTCGTCCACCGCGCCCAGGTTCCACCGCGCCGGTGACCACAGTGCTTCCACTGCCGCGAGATGCGTCGACTCGATCTGCAACGCGGCGGGCGCCCGTGCGATCTCGACACGCGAGATGTCCAACGCGCGGGTGTCGAGCCGCAATGGGGCACGCGCGTCGGCTCGCTCGACGGCGAGCGTGATCACCCCGAGCAGCGTTCGCGTCGCGAAGTCGACCTCGAGCGACAATCCGAAGTGGCGCACGCGGACCTCGGCAGCGCGCGCATAGGAGTGCTCGTCCGGTCCTGCGGTCATGATCTGCGGCGTCGTTGGGAAGGTTGGCTCCGGCGTCGGTCGGCAGCCCACCAGCAAGAGCAGCAAGAGCAGGATGCGGGTCGGCACGGTAAGGGCCGAAGTACCGGCCTGCGCGGCACTCGTCAATCCCATGTCAGTTTTATTAGTTTCTTCCCGTCATCGAGCAGTACGTTGAAATCGCAATCAAAAACCTGTGGATGGTTAGATAGACCCGCCCACGCGCGGTTTCGGACCCACGCCTATGACGATTTTACTAGACGACATTTATGTAATCTGGCTTAGTGTTGATAGATAGTTCGAAGGAGAACCCCGATGCAACTTCACACCCGCCTCGCATCGATTCTCGCGCTCGCCACCACCCTCATCAGTGGCTGTGAGCTTGCCGAAATGTTCAGCGACCTCGATCACCCGCGCACGCTGGTCAACGTCTCGATCACGCACCACGCGACGGCCCAGCAAGGGGCCTTCCCGGATCGCGGTGGCGAAGGCGAGACCCGGTCGTTCGCGACCGACGATGGCTGGAACATCGTGCTGGTTCGCGCGTACTTCACGACCGCAAATGTGGTGCTGCACGCCTGCGACGGTGCCAAAGTGCCGCTGGACATGTACTGGGGCCCCCTGGCCGAGGACATCACCGGACGCGATCTCGATATGTTGACGGTTGGCGGGGTTGAGGTCGACGCCACGGAGTTCTGCACGATGGACGTGCACTACGGTCCATATCCCGACACCTCCAACTTCGCGGGGTTGGATCCCCAGATGGCTGGCGCCACCTTCTACCTCGAAGGCACGGCGAGCAAAGGCGACCAGATGGTGCCGTTCGAGATCCGCTCGGACCGTTCCTTCGACGCCTCGCTCGATATGTCGACCATCGCCAATGGCGAGCCGCTGACGATCCACGGCGGCGAGGACTACCCGGTCGAGCTGGCGCTTTCGAAGACGTATGACCGCATTTTCGACGGCATCGACTTCGCGACCGTGAGTTCCGACGATCTGGTCGCCCAGGTCGGCGCGGTGCTCACGCTCGAGTCCCGGGTGGGACTCGACCAAGTCGCGCCGTGACCCCTGTTTGGTCAGCGCGAATCGGCCCGAACGGTGGCCTGGAGGGCGGCCCAGGCCGGCCTTGGGCGGTGCGTGCCGACGGCTAGCAGGCCTTGCTATCATCCCGCTCGGAAACGGGGACGGGCGCGGGAATGTCGATCACCGACGCGATGATCGGCCGCTGGGTACTGGACCAGTACGTCGTGCGGGCCAAGCTCGGCGAAGGCGTCATGGGTGCGGTCTATCTCGCCGACCAGCCCGCCATCGCGCGCCAGGCCGTCATCAAGGTCATTCACCCGTGGCTGTCGAGCGATCCGGGACTCGCCGGGCGTTTCATGGCCGAAGCGAAGGCAGCCTCGCGGCTGCAAAACCCGCACATCGCTTCGATCTACAACTACGGGCGGATGCCCGACGGCACGTTGTTCGTCGCGATGGAGCACCTCACCGGGCGTACGCTCGCGCAGCTCCTCCAGACCGGGGGGCGCCTCGATGCGACCCGAGCCGTCGGTATCACCACACAGGTCTGCGAGGCCTTGAACCACGCGCACACTCGCGGGGTGATCCATCGCGATCTGCGGCCCTCGAACATCATGCTGGTCGCGCGTGATCGGGGACCCGAATTCGTCAAGGTGCTCGACTTCGGGATCGCCAAGCCGGTGGGCTTCGAGGGGGTCGACCGCGCGAGCGCCAAGCCAAGCTCGGCGCAGTATCTCTCGCCCGAGCAGATCTCCGGTCAGCCGGTGACCGCCAGCAGTGACGTGTATTCGCTGGGCCTGGTGCTCTACGAGATGCTGACGGGGCGAGCGGCGTTCGTCGCAGAGTCGGCCGCTGGCTACGCCCACACGCACCTGCACGAGTCACCGCTGCCGCTGGCACAGGCGTGTCCGGGGCTGCGGGTCGTGCCGGCGCTCGAAGCCTGTCTGATGCGCGCGATGGCGAAGGCACCGCATCATCGGCCGCAAGGCGCCGGATTGTTCGCGGACGAGCTTTGGTCGGCGCTGATGGCCACCGTCGAGTCCTCGCAGGTCCCCACGCCTCGGCTCAAGTCGCCGCCGCCCAAAGCATCGGCCGTCGCCGGTGCTGTGTTCGTCGGCGTCCTGGTGCTCGGCGGTCTCGCGGCGGCCACCCACTTCGCGGTTCGGCCGACTCTCTGGGTCGACGCGAATGACATGTCGCGGGCGTCCGAGACCTCGAGCGCGGCCCCTGGGGCAACGCCGGCGTCTGTGCCTGCCAGCCCGGTCTCGCCCGAGCAAGCGGCGCTGCTGGCCAAGAGCGTCTCGGCACTCGAGGCTGAGTTCCAGCGCGCGATCGTCCTCAGCGACCAGCCCCGCGACCGGATCGATCTGGCGATGCGCGAGTACCAGACCACCGTCGCCAATCCGCCCGCCGATCGCGACGCGACCGCCTTCCGCAAGGCTGTGCTGGTCGAGCTGATCGTATCGTGGCGCCGGCGGCGGGCCGAGGTCGCGCCGACCGACCGTCGCCTCGATGAACTCGAGGCCATCTTCCTCACCATGCCCAGCAGCTACAGCCCTGCGGCACGCAAGCAGCTGTTGTTGCAGCTCGAGACCCCAACGCCTGGCGAGACCGACGCCGACCAGCGGGTCTATCGCCGCCTCATCGCGTGGATCGCCGATTACGGCGAGTCCGACGAACCCATCGAGATCATCAACGATGACCAACCCGACTGACGCGTCCAATCCCTCTACGAGCCCCAGTGCCGAGCCGCCCGCCGTGCCCCATGCGACGCGCGTCGTGGTCGAGGACGATCGCACCGGAATGGACCCGCTCACCCTCGAGCGGGCCGTGCTCGACCACCTCTACTACACCTGCATGAAGGATCCGCCGTCGGCGACGCTGCTCGACGTGTTCAACGCGATTGCCCACGCGACCCGCGATCGCCTGGTGCAGCGGTGGATCCGAACCCAGCGCGCCTACTACGAGCAGAACGTCAAGCGCGTGTACTACCTGTCCGCGGAGTTCCTGATGGGCCGCGCGCTGGGACACAACCTGATGAGCCTGGGCGCCTACGATGTCGCGCGCGAGCTGCTCGCTGCGCACGGGCTCGAGCTGGCCGACGTACTCGAGGAGGAAAACGATCCCGGCCTGGGCAACGGCGGCCTTGGCAGGCTTGCCGCATGTTTTCTCGATTCGATGGCGACGCTGGGTTACCCCGGCTACGGCTACGGGATCCGCTACGAGTTCGGCATCTTCGAGCAGCAGATCCGCGACGGCTGGCAAGTCGAGCGCGGCGACGCCTGGCTGCGCTACGGGAACCCTTGGGAGATCGCACGCCCCGAGTACACCGTGACGGTGAACATGTATGGTCGCCTCGAAGAGAAGGCCGACGAACACGGGCGGCTCCGCGTGGCTTGGATCGACACCACAAAGCTGCTCGGGGTGCCGTACGACACTCCCATCGCGGGCTACGGCAACAACACGGTCAACACGTTGCGCCTGTGGCGAGCGCGGGCCTCCAAGGAGTTCAATCTCGACGTCTTCAACGATGGCGACTATCGCCGCGCGGTCGAAGACAAAGCCGACAGCGAGACCATCTCGAAGGTGTTGTACCCGAACGATGACTCGCCCGAGGGCCGCGAGCTGCGACTCAAGCAGCAGTACTTCTTCGTCTGCTGTTCGATTCACGACATCTTGCGCCGATTCAAGAAGACCGAGAAGGACTTCGAGCACTTTCACGAGAAGGCCGCGATTCAGCTCAACGACACCCACCCGGCGATCGCGGTCGCCGAACTCATGCGCGTGCTGATCGATCTCGAGCACGTGGAGTGGGAGAAGGCCTGGGACATCACGTCCAGGACGATCGCCTACACCAACCATACTTTGCTGCCCGAGGCACTCGAGTGCTGGCCGGTCGGGATGTTCGGGCGGCTGCTGCCCCGCCACTTCTCGATCATCACCGAGATCAATCGACGGTTCTTGCGCCAGCTCCAGATCGCGGCGCCTGCCGATGAGGCGCGTCGACGGCGGATGGCGATCGTCGAGGACGACCAGATTCGCATGGCCCATCTCGCGGTGGTCGGCTCGCATAGCGTCAACGGCGTGGCTCAGCTCCACACCGATCTCTTGCGCAGCCATGTGCTCCGCGATTTCGCCGAGATATATGGCCACAAGTTCAACAACAAGACCAACGGCGTGACGCCCCGCCGGTGGTTGTTGCTGGCGAATCGACCGCTCGCGGCCGCGATCACCGAGCGTATCGGTACCGGCTGGATCACCGATTTGCCGCAACTCGCCAAGCTCCAGGCGTTCGTCGACGACGCCGAGTTCCATGCGGCGTTGCAGGCCATCAAGCGCGCCAACAAGGTCGAACTCGCGGGGCTCATCCGCGAGCGCAACCGCGTGGACGTCAACGTGGATTCCATCTTCGACACGCAGATCAAGCGGCTCCACGAGTACAAGCGACAGCTGCTCAACTGCCTGCACATCGTGGCGCTGTACCAGGCGATGAAAGCCGATCCATCGGGTCCGTGGGTGCCGCGCACGTTCATCTTCGGGGGCAAGGCCGCGCCCGGCTACGTGATGGCCAAGCTGCACATCAAGCTCATCAACGATGTCGCCGCAACCATCAATGACGACCCGGTAATGCGGGGTCGGCTCCGGGTGGTGTTCTTGGCCAACTATGGGGTCTCGCTGGCGGAGCGCATCATCCCGGCCACCGATGTCTCGGAGCAGATCTCGTTGGCGGGCAAAGAGGCCTCGGGCACCGGGAACATGAAGTTCGCGATGAACGGCGCGCTCACCATCGGCACGCTCGACGGTGCGAACGTCGAGATCCGTGAGGCCGTGGGCGAGGACAACTTCTTCCTGTTCGGGATGAACGTGGCCGAGGCCCAGGCCACGGTGGAGCGCGGCTGGCGGCCAGCCGAGTGCATCGAGCGCAGCCCGCGGCTACGCAACGCCATCGAGCTCATCGGCTCGGGATTCTTCAGTCCCGAGGATCCCAAGCGCTTCAATGCCGTGATTCACGACCTATGGAACGTCGATACGTTCATGGTCACCGCCGATTTCGACGCGTACCTCGCGTGTCAGGAGCACGTTGCGCAGACCTATCTCGATCCCACGCGGTGGGCACGCATGGTCGTGAACAACCTCGCGCAGGTGGGTCAGTTCTCGAGCGACCGCACCATCACCGAGTATGCCAACGAGATCTGGAACGTGACCCCTGTGGTCGTCGCGATGCGGTGAAGCAGACCGACAAACCCGCGTGGTCTCATTCGGGATCGTCGGCGGTGTCGGGTTCGGCGCGAGAGTCCCAGGGGTCTTGTTGGCCAGCATCGAGCAAGAGCACCCGGAGCAGGGCGTTGCGGTTCTTCGCACCGGTGCGCGCGAGTACGGCGGCCACGTGATACTTCGCGGTGCGCTCGGTGCAGGCCAGTAGTTGGGCCATGCGCCTGTTCGAGTCGCCCCAGAGCAGCCGCCAGGCCACCAGCGTCTCGAAGTGGGACAGCTTGGAGACGTGGGCCAATCGCGCGATGGCAGCGTGAGTGTCGAGGCCGATCGGCGCTGGAACGCTGGCGGGTGTTCCAGCCGAGATCGGTACGTGCTGCCCGAGCGTGCGCCGCCACTCCAGCGTCGAGGCGACCGTGCTGGCCAGCGTCGCAAGCAGGTTGGGGGAGGACTCCGGCTTGCGCACGTAGGCATGGGCACCGCAACGCGCGCTCTCCATCGCGGTCTCGTCGTCGATGGCACCGGTCACGACTGCCGAACGGCACAGCGGCTGGCGATCGAGCAGCTCTTGCACGAGCCCCGATGCCGTCCCATCGGGCAATCGATAGTCGAGCACCGCGGCATGAACGTCGCGGGCATCGGACAACAGTCGTCGGCCAGCCTCGAGTGTGGCGGCCGCGAGAACCTCGTAGCCGGCCTCGGTAAACGTGCGGGCGTAGGTGTTCCGCAGCGGCTCGTAGTCCTCGACCAACAGGATGCGGTAAGCGGTGGTTTCCACGGCGGCTTTGGTCAGGCTAGCAACAATGGGGGGTCCGCCGAACCTGGCCAAACGGCCAAAATTCTACCATCCGGGCCCAGATCGATCCGCGAGGCCGAGGAACGCTGTTTCGAGCGTTCGCCGCAAGGGCGCCTCGCATGCCCTGGTCACGGGGTCCTCGGGTGAACCCGTGCAAACGCCCGGGCCCCCGAGACGTTTTGGGGGCCCGGCCGTGAACCCGTGCGCTCAGGGCAGCGAGGCTGGGTCGCGCGGCTCTGGGACCGCGGGCGTGTTGCCGCACGCGTCCTTGGTCACGCAACCCAGCGCGTAGGGAACATCGTTCGGGTTCCTCAAGAAATTTCCGAACGTGTGGAACATGAACCAGCCGATGTCGAAGGTCTTGCCGATGATCTCGCTGGGCTCGCACTCGGGCGCATTGCTGCCAAAGGTCTCGGTGCAGATCTCGAGCGCCCAGTCGGTCAGCTGGCCGGGCAGCGGGAAGCCGTGCTGGCCGCCGGGGATGGCGTAGGGGAACGCCGCGGCCGACATCCCACCCAGATCGTTGCCCCACATATCGGTCCGCGTTGCGATGCGCAGCGGCTGATCGAGCCGGGGAATGTTGTTTCCCCAGATGTCGTTGCCCTCGGCGAAGTTCTCGATGTCGTAGTGGACACCAGCCGTGCCGTCGAGCTGCAACAGCTCGCGGATCTTCTCGCTGCTGGGGACGTTCGCGTAGGTATAGCGCCCCAGCGAGTGGACGGACTCCGCGAGGTGCTTGTCGATGAGCAGCTGGTTCGCCGGTACGCCCCACCGCGGATCGGGGTTGAGGAAGTCGATGACGCCAGCCGCGCGGCCCACCGTGATGCCCCCGCTTGCGGGCACGTTCATGTCGCCCGTGGTGGTGACGATCATGAAGCGGGCACCGGTCTTCTGCTTGAGGTTCGGGTACTCGAACGGCTCGGCGGCGAGATAGCGGGCGAGCACGCCGGGATCGGTCGGGTCGAGCACCAGCTGCGCGAGGCTCATCAGCCTGCGCAATGATGGCCGATTGCGAGCGAGGCCGAAGCCCTCGGCGAAGGCCCGCAGCTCGCCGCCCTCGATCGGGAGGCCCTCGAAGGTCATCACGTTGCCCTCGCCGTCGAGCGGCGCCTCCATGCGATCGATGACTTGGATCGGCTCGAGGTCGGACACGAGCTCGCACTCGCCGCCGCCGGGCACGAGCGCATCGCCGCGATAGATCCGCAGCACGGTGGCATCCCCGAGGTCGGAGGCCAGAGAGATGCGCGCTCGAGCGGCCACACCATCACTGGGGTTCTCGTCGGGGAGCAGGTACGAGCAGCCGATCTCGCCGTTGACGAGGTTCTCCGCGACGATCGTATCGCCGGCAAGCAGGCCCGCCACGTTGGCGATCGGGATGTCCGCCAGAGAGTTGAGCTCGGTGACCTGCGAGTGGATCTTGGTGGTTCCATCGTCGGCCATCGTGGCCAGATACAGCGGCCCCATGACGCGAACCAGCACCGCCTGCGGCACACCGCCTTGCAGCGATCGGTTGCCCACGTCCATCAAGCGGCCGGCCCCGGCGATCGGGATGATCGCGTCGATCTCGGGTTCGAGGCCGCCGAGCGTGGTCGCCATGATGCCCCCGAGCGATCCGCCCATCACGTACAGCGGCGAGTCCTTGCCGACATCGACGAACCCGTCGCCGTCGAAGTCGCCAGCAAGATCGGGTGTGCCGTCGCCGTTGATGTCGATGGTCTCGGACTTGCCGTCGCCGTCGGGGTCCCATTCCCACAGCTTCTTGCCATCCCAGCTGCGCAGGATGCGAATCAGCTGCATGTAGTCGAAGGCCGACTGCCGCATCATGTCGCGCATGTGAAAGAGGTAAGCGGTCCAGAAGTCCGAACCGCTGTCGATCGCGCCGTCGCGGTCGAGATCTTGATCGTGAATGCCGTCGCCGTTGACGTCACCACCCCGGGCAAACTCAACGGCTGCGAGCGCCGGTCCGAGGCCCGCGGCTTCGAACACCGGGACAAACTGCGCCTTCTCGGCCGCGGGGATGGCGAGGCCGTGCGAGACGTTGTCCGTCGAGATCGAGGCCATCCCGAACTCCGCGAGGAACCCGGAAAAGCCGAGCAACTCCCCCGCGCGATTGCTGCCATACCCGTGCCCGAGCAGGACGATGGGCGCCATCTTGCCTTGGCCGCGCACGGACACCTCCTTGCGCGGAACCACCAACCAAAACGGAATCTCCTCGGCACGCACCGGTGCGGGCGTGCGCTCTAGATCGTTGGGCCACGACTGCGCGTCGAGGGGAAGCCGCTCGTTGTTCTCGTCGAACCGATTGAACAACTGCGGCGAGAAGTAGGTGCCCTGGGCGTGAAAGTCGACGTAGGCGTGACCGCCGAGGATCGACAAGAACTGTTGGCTCATCGCGGCGCCGTCGAAGAACGTGCCCAGCAGCGGAACCAGGAGATCGGCCCAGTCCTCCTGATTGATGATGTACTCGTTGTGGCCCTCGAACTTGTCGCCGGGGCCGATGTCCTTGAGTGGGAACAGCCGCGCGATCCGAGCCGGAAATTCCTCGGCGATGTGGGCCTGCGGGCCCACCCCGTACAGGCCCTCACGTACCGCGATCCAGTCCTTGGTGACCGACTCGGTGGTGTAGGAAAAGGTGAAGGCGATGTCGTCGGCCTCGATCCCGTCGGGCAACACCTCGAGCAACGGCTCGAGATCGTTGGTCTGCGCCGCATGATTCACGTAGGTAAACGGTGAACCGACCGGGTTGCCATCGGTGTCGTGGACGCGGCGAGTGATGACCACCGCGTAGCGGGTGGTCTCGCGCAGCGGCACCATCGGCGAAACCACCAGGGTGTTGG
>CANLQR010000085.1 GCA_947492135.1 Deltaproteobacteria bacterium
GATCGAGCTGCAGACCCCGTGCTTGGTGCGCCGAATCGACGTCGCCGGTCGCCCCACGCTGGTGGTGTACGTCGATCGTGCGGGGGCGGCGTTCGCCGCCACCGATCCGTCGGTGCTCGACGAGCTCTGCGCGCTGACCGGCCGCGCCCTCGAGACGGTCGTGAAGCTGCGCCGCGACCTCGCCGAGGACTCCAGCGCCCGCATCGCGCCGATCGGTGCCCCACCGGAGTTCGGCACCACCCCGCCGACGCCTTCGCAGCCGCCACCACCGCCTGCTGTGGGGTGGCGAGCACCTCGCGCAGACGCGGCGCCCGAACTCATCCTCACCGATGGCCCTGCGCCGCCGCGGACCCGCACCATCGTCGACGGGTCGCCACCACCGGCGC
Organism: Deltaproteobacteria bacterium; assembly: GCA_947492135.1. GTDB lineage: Bacteria > Myxococcota_A > Polyangia > Nannocystales > Nannocystaceae > Xiheibacterium. The sequence goes on from CANLQR010000085.1 coordinate 387, forward strand.
CACGCGAGAACCCGCGCAGTGCTCGTGCAACCGCTGCGATCGATGGCCCCGCGCCCGAACCGCGTGAACTCCCCAGCGGCGTCGAGCGCTTGACCGCGCCGTATCAGGGCAACGAGCCGCCCGCCGCGAATCCACCGACCGCGGCCGCCGCAGCACCGCCCGCCGGCGCCCAGGCAGCCAACCACGCTAGCCCCGAGCACCCGCGGTCGGGCCAGCTATTGACGATCCACGCGATGCCGCCACCGCCACCGCTGCCACCGCCGCCGCCCATGGGGCTCGAGCTCGGCGAAGCGCCGATGGATACCCTGATGGGGCTGCCTCCGCCGGTGTCGACCCACGACGCGCAGCCGCGATTTGTCCCGCCGCCACTCGACGATCGCGACAACTCGGGGATCATCCCGCTCTCGTCACCAATCGATCAGCCCTCGATGCGCGGTCGCATCGAACTCGACGACGAGGACTGGTCCCACGGCGGGCGGCAGTTGCCCAGCGAGTCCATGCAGCGCCAGGTCGACGCCGCGCTTGCGAGCATGGCCTCGGGCGTCGGCAGCGTGGCCGAGCTGCGGGCGATGGGCGAACCAGCGCTCGTGCGGCTCGCCGCGCAGTTCCCCGGTCCGCTGGAGGTGCTGCGTCGCGACCTCCGTGCCCTGCCCCCGCCCTCGGCCCATGGCCCGCTCATCCGCGCCGCGATTGTGCTCGGCAGCGAGTTCGTTCCGCACCTGGTCGACCTGTTCGATCACCCGAGTCCCGACGTGCGGTTCTACGCGGGCTTCGTCTTCCAGGAGCTCCGCGACCCCCGTGCGATGCGGCCGCTGTCCGAGCTCGCCTTCGACACCAGCGGAGACGTTCGCGTGATCTCGATGCGCGTGCTCGAGACCTACAGCCGATCGATCGGATTCGCCGACGCAGTTCGGGTGGTACGCGCCCAGCTCGACAGCACCAACCGCACGCGCCAGCTCTACGCCGCGCGGGCCGTCGGCACGCTGCGCGACATCGACGCCATCTCCAAGCTGATCGAGATGCTCAGCAGCCGCGATCGGTTCGTGCAGGAAGCCGCGCTCGAGTCATTGTGCTCGATCACTGGCCAGCAGCTCGGACTCAAGCCTCACCGCTGGAAGACCTGGCACACCGAAAAACTCGGCGGCCACCGCATCGAGTGGATCATCGAGAGTCTTCGCCACCGTGATGTACCGGTGCGCCGCTGGGCGGCCGACGAGCTGACCCGCGTCACCGGGCACCGCGAGCCCTTCTCTGCGATGGGTGACAAGAACGCTCGCGACATTGCGGTCGATGCGTGGACCCAGTGGTGGGAGCAACGCGGGCGCGCGCAGTTCGGTGGCTCTTGAGCGCGGACGACCACGACACGGTCGTCGCCCGCGCAGTGGCGGTGCTGCGGGCGGGCGGGCTCATCGCGTTGCCCACCGAAACCGTCTACGGACTCGGGGCCGACGCGAGCAACGCTGCGGCGGTGGGGCGTATCTTCGCGGTCAAGGGGCGCCCGGCCGATCATCCTCTGATCGTCCACATCGCCCATGCCGACGCCATGGACGACTGGGCGCAGGCCATTTCGCCGCTCGCTCGCAAGCTCGCGACACAGCTGTGGCCGGGCCCGCTGACGCTCGTGCTCGAGCGCAGGCCTCACGTGCTCGACGCCGTGACGGGAGGTCAAGCGACGATCGGGCTGCGGGTTCCAGCCCACCCGCTCGCCCTGGCGGTGCTGCGTGAGTTCGGCGGAGGCGTCGCGGCGCCGTCGGCCAATCGCTTTGGGCGCGTCAGTCCGACCTCGCCCGAGCATGTTCGCAGCGACCTGGGCGACGCGGTCGACCTCATCGTCGACGGTGGACCGTGCACGATCGGACTCGAGTCGACCATCGTCGACGTGTCTCGCGGAGACGACGACGCGGTGATCTTGCGCCCAGGCGGGATCGGGCCCGAGGTCTTGGCCGAGGTCGCCCGACGGCCGATCCCGCTGCGTGAGAGCGCCGAGGTCCGCGTTCCCGGCCAGCTCGCGTCGCACTACGCACCCCGTGCTCGGTTGTTCGCCGTCGACCCCGAGGACCTCGACCAAGCGGTCGCGACGCACGGGTCGGAGGCGCTAGGCATCATCGTTGCGGGCCCGACCAACGGCGCACCGCAGTGGACGCAGCGTGGGCGCGCGTGGAAAGTGGTGCTCGACCCCGAACACGAGTTTGCGCGGCACCTCTACGCCGTGTTGCGCGAGCTCGACGAGCGCGGCTGCACCGTGATCATCGCGACCTTGCCGGCGGCGCGTGAGCTCGGCGTGGCCATCATCGATCGGCTGCGCCGTGCAGCGGGATCCCCGCCGGCGAGTTCGCACTGACCTCATGGCTCCACCCAAGAAAGCCGAGCTGGGTCGACCGGCCTTGACGACCTCAGGCAATCGCGGCAAAGCGAGTCCACTGTGACGACGCTGTTCGATCCCGAGACCCTGCGCGAGCTGGTCGCGCCGTTGCTCGGCCAGCCGATCGAAGTCCTGGTGCCCGAGCTTCACGGCCGCTTGCGGCAGCGTTGGGGTGATCACATCCGCCCGCAGCGGGAGTGGATGTTCAACAACGCCGGCGGTGCCATGGGCACGATGTGCGTGCTGCACTTCTCGATCACCGAGTACCTGATCGTGTTCGGCTCACCGATCGGCACCGATGGTCATAGCGGCAGATTCTGGGCCGACGACTGGTTCATCATCCTCGACGGTGAGCAGTGGGCCTACGGCGCCGGCGAGCTCGAGCGTCGGGTGTATCGCCCCGGCGACGTCCATCACTTGCCGCGCGGCGTGGCCCGTGGCTACCGCGTACCAGACCACTGCTGGGCGCTCGAGTACGCGCGCGGGGTCATCCCGGCGATGCTGCCCTTTGGCATCGCCGACGTTGCGACCTCGACCCTCGACGTGCGGACGTTGGCCAAGACGCTGCGCGTCGCCGGCAGCTCGGTTGTCTCCGAGCTGCTGCGCGGCAAGATCTGACCTCGCCCGCTACGGTGCAGGCGTCACCGCAGGCGCGGTCGAGCGCGGCACATACTTGCCGTTGTGGTAGTCGACAGCGTCGATGAACTCGTCCGAGTAGGCCCGGCGCCGGGCGACCTTGCGATAGAACACCCGACCGTCACCGTCGAGGAGGTAGATGGCGTGCAGCGACAGTTCGGGCTGGTCAGGGTTGACCAGACCAAACTTGCCGATGATGCGCTGCTCGGGATCACTCGCCAAGGCGAACGTGAACTGCTTTTTTTCGGCCCACTCCAGCGACACCGCCGGTTCGTCGACGCTGATCGCGACCAGGCTGACACCGCGGGACTCGAGGGCAGAAAGGTTGTCGCGCAGATCACCGATCTGCGTATTGCAAGCGGGTCACCAGAAGCCTCGATAGAACACGACGAGCACGGGCCCACGCGCGCGGGCCTCGGCGAGTGAGAAGCGCCCCCCACGGGCGAGCGGCAGCTCGAAGTCGGCAACCACGTCGCCGAGCTGCGGAGCTTTGGGCGCGTCGGCGTAGGCCCCGTAGGCGTTCGATGTGATCGGCTGCAGCGGTCCGTTCGACCCCGCTCGATACATCGGCGGCTCGGCCCCAGGGCGAGTCACATCGCGGCTTGCGTCCGCGGGCAACGTCTGTGGCAGCGCAGACGCCGGGGTCGCCGCGCCGCGAGGACCGCAACCCAAAACCATGGCGAGACCCAAGCCAATCGCCGCCGAACCCGCACCACGAGCGTTGTGCCCTGACATCGGGCCCAAGCCTAGCAGCTCGCCTCCCTTGTCGGTTTCCTGGCCCCGCCCGATCCGGTCGTCGGCCCCCGCCGTACACCCACCGACCCGACCGTGGGTCGAACGCCCAAGAGTCGCCCCCCATGCGAACCATCGTCGAGCAGCCCTCCCGAATCTCCCGCAAGGCGCGGCGGCTCCTGGCTGCTTCAGTGGGCACCCTGCTGCTGGCGGCCCCGACCGTGGCTGCCGCGCACATGGGCAGCACCAAGGCCATCGAGGCCCGGCTCACGCAAGGTGGTGCCCAGCTCGAGGTGAAGATCGACGCCGTCGATGCGGCGCTCGCCGTGGGCCTTCCCGTCACCGCTGGCCCCGAGCGACTCGTCGAACGCAGCCCGTTGCTCACGGGTTGGCTCGTGGGCGGCCTCTCGGTCCGGGCCGACGGCGGCGTCTGCACCCCACAAGCCCAGGCACCCGTGATTGGTCAGCGCGACGGCAAGCCCAACGTCTCCATCCTGGTGGACTACGCGTGCCCAGAGCCTGCAACCAACCTGCGCTTGCGCGACGACACCATCTTCGACGCCGATCCCGAGCACGAGGCGTTTGTCGCCATCGCGGGTACCGACGGCTCCACGGGCGCAGTGCTGCGCGCCGACTCGCGCGACATCGCCTTGAGCACGGTGCCGTCGGCATGGCAGACCGCAAAGAACTTCGTGAACGAGGGCGCCATCCACCTCGTGACCGGCTACGACCACCTGCTGTTCTTGCTGTCCTTGATCCTGTCGTCCGGCCTCGCCGCCAAGCGCCGCGGTCTACGCCGCGCCATGACCGACGTCGCATGGGTGGTCACTGCGTTCACGATCGGCCACAGCATCTCGTTGGCTGCCTCGGCTCTGGGACTGTTGTCGCTGCCCTCCCAGCTCGTCGAGACCGTCATCGCCGGATCGATCATCGTGGTCGCGGCCCTCAACATTGCCAAGCCTGAGGCTCGAGTCGCCCGTCCGCAGATCGCCGGCGCATTCGGCATCATCCACGGTTTCGGGTTCTCCTCGGTGCTCGCCGACGTCGGCCTGCCGACCGCCCACCGCGCCCTTGCGCTTGGCGCGTTCAACCTCGGCATCGAGCTCGCCCAGCTCGCCTTTGTGGCGCTGGTGATGATTCCTTTGGTGTGGGCGGCGAACCATCGTCGCTATCCGCTCGTATATCCGCTCGTAGTAGTTCGGGGCGGCTCACTGGCCATCGCAGCGTTCGGCTGCATCTGGCTGGTCGAGCGCGGTCTAGGCCTCTAAAGGCCCCCCGCAAGAAGTTTCTCGATAGTCGCCATTTGGCAAACCCGCTCGACAGTTCACGGTGTGCCCGATAGTCGGGCCCCGCTTGGAGGACGCATGCAACGAATCAGTCACATCAATCCGGGCCTTTGGGCCCTGGCAGGGGCGGTCGCCACCACCCTTGGCTGTAGTTCCGGTGGCAACGACAGCTTGCCGACCTCGGCTCCGACCTCGCTCGAGAGGATCGCGGACGAGGGATTCACCAACGCCGGCGCGGTCGCCGTCAGCCCCGATGGCGAGACGTTCTACGTCCTGGCCTATGACGAGAGCCTCCAGCCGACGGTGTTCTCACTGGACGTGGCCTCGAAGACCCTCGAAGCCATGCACAGCGGCGCGCCGATCCTCTACCCCTCCGACGTTGCGACCTCGTGCGATGGCGAGACGTTGTTCGTCGCCGACATGGGCAGCGCCGCGGCCGAGACCGAGATCGGCAGCAGCGACGAGATGCAGAACATGCCCCGCGCCGGCGGCATCTACCTGTTGTCGGCATCCGGTGGCACGCCGTCGAAGCTCGACGCGACCGGCATTTCGGCAGCTTCTGGCGTCGTCGTCAGCGATGACTGCGAAGCGCTGTTCGTCAGCGGCTGGACCGACGGCGGCGCGCCGGCGGTGTTCAAGCTCCCGCTGGCCGGCGGCACGAGCTCGGTCATCCACGAAGGTGCACCTTTGGTCAATCCCGGGGGGATCCATGTCGACGCGAGCAACGTATCGTGGGTGATGGATTTCGCGGCACGGGGTGAAGAGGGCGAAGGTTCGCTGTTCGCCATCACGGCCTCGGGCGATGTGTCGCCCGCACTGACCGGCGTCGGCATGGGCCGCGCAGGTGCGGTGTCTCTGGTCCCCGGTGGACTCACTGCAATCGTCCCGGCCACCGACGGCGAGAGCAAGGCGTTCCTCATCGTGGCCAACACCGAGAGCGGCGCGAAAGAAATCATCGACCAACCCGAGCTGCAGTCCCCGACCGGGGTCGCTGCCGCCCGCAACGCTCCGGTGATGGCCATCGCCACCGAAGACGCCATCTACACCGCCACATTCGAGTGAAGACCACCGATTTCCAGGAGATTCCCGCCATGAAGACCCAAACCACCATCGTCATTTCCACCCTCGCTGCTGCTGCTGCCCTCATCGCGCTCCCGGGCGCCGCGCAGGCCTCGAGTCACCGCGAAGCGCCCGCCATCGCGGAGGACCAGTTCGCTGACAACACCGACGTGTACTCGTTCATCAGCCCCACCAATCCCGACCGCCTCGTGCTGGTCGCGAACTACGTGCCGCTGTTGATCCCATCGTCGGGCCCGAACTTCTACAAGTTCTCCGACAACGTGCGCTACGAGTTCCGGGTCGACAACGACGGCGACGCGCTGACCGACATGACCTACCACTTCGCGTTCAAGACCACGGTCAAGAACGGTGGCACATTCTTGTACAACGTCGGACCGGTCGACGACATCAACAGCCCCAACCTCAACGTCATCCAGACCTACGACGTCTTCAAGGCCTACACCGACGGCCAGGGCAAGAAGAAGGTCGACAAGATCGTCGCCGATGCTCCGGTCGCGCCGTGGTACGTCGGTGACCGCACGTTCCCCGATGACACCTACGAGGACGTCGCAGCCCAGGCCATCAGCCAGGCGACCGACGGCTCCACGGTGTTCGCGGGTCCTCGCGACGAGCCGTTCTTCGTCGACCTGCATGTGTTCGACTTGCTCGGTGTTGCCGGCGCGCCGACCACCGACGGCGTCAACGTGATGTCGCTGGTCCTCGAGGTGCCGATCGACAACATCGCAGCGGGTGGCGCACGGACTGCAGACGCGGCGTCTCCGAACGCAGTCGCAGGGGTCTGGGCCCGCGCACTGCGCCCGGTGGTGACCATCCGCAACCCCAACGCCGGCGACTCGAACTTCGGCGGCTGGCAGCAGGTCTCGCGCCTCGCGGTGCCGCTGGTCAACGAGGTGCTCATCCCCCTCCAGGACAAGAACGCATTCAACCGCGGCGCCCCGGTCAACGACGTCGCAGCGTTCGGTGCCTACATCCTGAACCCTGAGCTGCCCGGCCTGCTCAACCTCGTGCTCAACGCGGGCTGCGCTCCGACGCCTCCCGGTGGCCGCCTGGACGTGGTCGGTATCCTCTCGCCCAACGGCACGGCCGCTGCTGACCTTCTGCGCATCAACATCGCCCAGGGCCAGACCTACGACAACTCGGGCTTCCCGAACGGTCGCCGGCTCGAAGACGACGTGACCGACACGCTGCTCACGGTGCTCTGCAACAACGGCGGCGCGCTTGGGGACGGGGTTGCCGCGAACGACCTGCCCTTCTCCGACTCGATGCCCTACCTCGCGTCGCCGCACTCCGGCAACCCGCTGTAAAGCGACTTTGAACCCCGCTGCCCCCCTGGGCAGCACCAAGGGGCGCTGCTGGCCAAACCGCCAGCAGCGCCCCTTGGCATTGGTTTCTGTAAGGACAGTGCCGGCGACCTAGACCCCCGGGTTCGGGCGGTGCGTTGCAAGAGTGATGACCGCGGTTCGCCTGCCGATTGCCAGCCCCTGCCACGAAGACTGGGACGCGATGGACCCTCGCGCGCGCGGGCGCTTCTGTCAGAGCTGTGCCAAGGACGTGCACGACCTCGCGGAGATGACCGAGACCGAAGCCAAGGCGGTCCTGGCTGCGAACGCCGGTCAGCGGATCTGCGTGCGGTACAACCTCGAGGTGGATGGCAGCGTCCGCTTCCGACCCGAGGTGCTGCCCCTGGTCGCGCTCGCCGGGCTCGCGCTGGCAGCCTGCGCCCCACACGACCGCGCCCCCGACCCAGTCCACCGCAACGGCGCAATGATCGAGCATCTGACCGGCCGAACCGAGGTGGAGCACCGACCCGAGCTCGTGGATCGACCCGTGATGGGCGAAGCCCCGATGATCGAGCCGCCGCCACCGGTGCAGAAGATGGGGAAGATCGCCGCACCGTCGCCACCGGTGCAGCAAGTCAAAGGCGACATCGCGGTGCCCAACGAGCCCTGCGACCCGGCTGGGCAAGCAAGGCCCGCCGGCGCGCTCGACGACTTGCCGCGCTTCGACGAGCGCATGCGCTAGACTGGTCAGGGTACGTAGCGCGACCAAAACTCGAGCGTGGGCTCGATGATCGGATGGTCGCAGTGCATCGCGCCTTCGTGAACGAGCGAGTCGACGGCGAAGCCCAGGCCTTGATACTCCGCGATGCTGTCGATGATCCCCGGCGCGAGAAAATCTTGGGTGCCGTAGTTGAAGTAGATCGGGATCTTCTCGCGCGTGGTGGCGTCGGTCATCGGATCCCACGCCCAACCGAACGAGAAACCCGAGCCGCCGCAGTTGGCGACGAAGACCCCGGGAATCCGCTGACCGACGTGGGCGATGAACGAGCTCGAAAAGAACCACGAGCCGCCCGAGGTCGCCCAATACAGCGTGCCGTCGGCGAATTCGGGCTGCCACGCCGCGATGAACGCCTCGATCGCCACCGCGACCGCCTCGGCATGCTCGGGCTGCGCCGCACCAAAGGCGACCGTGCCATCTTCGTAGTACGCGGGGGAAAGCACACCCACGACCATGGTCCCTCGGGCCTCGGCCCACGACAGAATCTGAGGATCGAATGCCCAGTTGTCCATATAGTCCGCAGCGCCATCGCCGTGGAAGTACACCGCGAGCCGATCGACGCGCTCACCCGGCGGCGGGGGGAAAAACTTGACGTCGATGCCTTCGACGACCGTCTCGCAGCCGGTTCGGCCTTCGTGCTGGAACTCGGTGCCACACGCGATGCCTGCGGGTACCGGCCCATCGCCGCTCGAGGCCTCGGCGTCGTCGGAGGCGGAGGCGGAGGCGGAGGCGGAGGCAGAGCCGTCGCTGCCGGTGTCCGACGCCCCACCCTCGGTGGCACTCGAGCCGTCGTCGGGATCGCCCGACTGGATCGTCGGGTCGCCGGTCGGAGACTCGGTCCCCGACGCTGCGCTGCCGCAGGCTGCCACGATCATCATGGGGACCCCGAACCGAAACGACGAGAGTCTCATCGTTGCGGAGCATAGACCCAGCCGGCGGCGCTAGGCCAGCCCCAGCTGCCGCGCGATGATGAGCTTCATGATCTCGCTGGTGCCGGCGTAGATACGCTGCACGCGGGCATCCATGAACGCGCGCGTCACCGGGTACTCGAGCATGTAGCCGTAGCCGCCAAAGAGCTGCAGGCACGCATCGGTGACCCGACCGACCATCTCGGTCTGCCACAGCTTGGCCATCGAACACTCCTTCACCAGTGGCTCGCCGGCCATGAACTCGGCGGTCAACCGATCGAGGAACGCACGACCAACCTCGACCTCGGCCGCACAGCCCGCGAGGACGAATTGGGTATTTTGGAATTTCGCCAGCGGCCGCCCGAAGGCGTGCCGCTGCTTGACGTAGGCCAGCGTGTCGCGCAGCACGGCCTCGGCGAGGGCCTGGGCGCCGACGGCGACGACGAGGCGCTCGGGTGCGAGCTTCTGCATGAGCATCATGAAGCCTGCACCTTCGGGTCCGATCCGATTGGCGACGGGCACCCGGCATTCGTCGAAGAACAACTCGGCGGTGTCCTGCGACGCCATGCCCATCTTCGCCAGCTTCTTGCCCCGGACAAAGCCGGCGCGATCGCCCTCGACCGCGATCAACGAGACCGCGTGGTGGGGATCCTGCGCGCCTTCGGTCTTCACCGCGACGATGCAGAGGTCGCACAGGTGACCGTTCGAGATGAAGGTCTTGGCGCCATTGATGACGTAGTCGTCGCCGTCGCGACGCGCGCTGGTGGTGATCGCAGCCACGTCCGACCCGGTCCCCGGCTCGGTCATCGCGAGCGCTGTGATGATCGACCCCGACGCGCAGCCTGGCAGCCAGCGCCGCTTTTGTGCCTCGTCACCGAAGCTCGAGATGTACGGGACGATGATGTCCGAGTGCAGCGGCACGGCGAATCCCGACTCGTAGATCGCCGCGAGCTCTTCCATGACCACCACGCTGTGGCCAAAGTCACCGCCGCCGCCACCGTACTCGACCGCGAGCCACGGACACAGCAGCCCGGCCTCGCCGGCGCGACGCCAAGCCTCGCGATCGACGATCCCCTCGGCGCGCCAACGCTCTTGGTGGGGCTCGACCTCGCGCTGCAAGAACTTGCGCACGGTCTGGCGGAACAGTTCGTGATCCTCGGTGAGCAACGCGCGACGCATGGGTGCGCACGGTACCCCACTGCCGCGGCGGCGGACGCGTCAGGGGTTGGCTGGCACCGGCAACCCGTCGAAGAACGCCCAGATCGCGTCGGCGGCGAACGGCGGCCACGCGTGGCCGTCGCCGTCGGACAGGTCGTGCGCGCACCAGGTCACCGGATAGTCGGCGTCGCAGCCCTCGAAGGCTGCGCACGGTTCGGGCGGCGTCGCCACCGTCTCGGTCCCGCAGCCGTTGCGATCCGTCACCAGGTCGCGCGCGAGCTCGCCCTGGGCGAAGGGCACGACGGCGTCGACCGTACCGTGCGCCATCCAGGCGGCGACGCGCTCGCTCTGGCAGCCTTGAAACGGCGGACCACCGGCGACCGGTGCGATCGCGCGCAACACGTCGGCGCGGAAGCAACCCAGGGCGTTGCTCATGTAGCCGCCAAAGCTGTGTCCGGTGCTGAACACGCGCTCGGGCGCGACGCACAGGTTGTTGGTCAGCTCGGCGAACAACGTGTCGAAGAACTGCAGGTCCGAACCATCATTGATCAGCTCCCATCCGGTTTGGCCGCCACTGGACGCCTGCGGGAGCGCGTCGGGATACACGAAGATCGCCTGACCCGCCGACGCCTCTTCGACGTTGAAATACAGTCTCGCGAGCTCGCCGTTGCCGCCCAATCCGTGCCATGCGAACACCAGCGTCGTCGGGACCTCGGGGTCGTAACCGGCGGGCACCGACAGCACGAAGGTGCGGGGCTCGCCGGCCACGTCGATCTGCCCGCTGACCACCGGATCGCCGACATACGGGCTGCCGCAACCGGGCGAGCCCTCGGCGTTCGCGCCGGTGCTATCGCCGTCCGAGCTCGCGCCCGGATCGCCGCCGGACTCGGCATCGCCCGCGCCGCCGTCGCTGCTCGTCGGGGAGGCGCTCGTGGGGTCGGCGATCGTGGACCCGGACGTCGCGCCGGCGCCCTCGCTGCCGCTGCCGGGCGTCTCGTCGGCAGGCACGCCATCGTCACTGCACCCGGCGCTGCTCACCACGACGATGCTCGCCACACCCAGTGTTCGCTGTACCCGGCCCATGCGGCAAACCTATCACGACCGCCGCCGTCGGCCCCGTAGCGACAAAACCCACCGCCAACCAACCCATCGGACCCCGCGGCCCATAAGGAGTCCAACACCGCTTCGGAGTCGACATGCCCCGGTCCAGCCCACTTGCCTTTGCCGCTCTCCTGGTCACCCTCGCTGCCGCCGGCGAGGCCCTCGCCGCGGATGAACCTGCGCCCGGCGCCGACACCGTGAAAACCGTCGAGGTCGTCGAGCACGAACACGAGCAGACCGAGGAACCAAAGACGACGTGGTTCGGCCTGTCGTTTGGCACCGTCGCCACCCCGCTGTCGCCCGGCGGGCACATTTCGTCGTCACGCCGCGTGACCAGCAATCCGTTTCGCGCGTGTCTCGAGCCCGCGGGCGAGCGCTACTGCAGTGCCATGCGAGGGTTCGATGTGCGCGTGCAGATGTACAGCACCCGCGGCGCCTGGGAGTACCCGCGCTGGGTCGGCTACTTTCGCACCGGCTACCAGGCCGGGCACGGCAAGTTCGACGCCGCGAGCACCGAGGGCTACGCGCCCGGTGAAGCCACCTCGCTGTCCTATCAAGCGGTGCCGCTGTTCTTCGGCGGCAGTGTCTACGCGTTCAAGAAATTTCCGATCCGTCCCTATGCGGGGATGGGTGCGGGGTTCGATATCGTCCGGCTACGATACGGTCGCAACGAGAGTCGCGCGCTGCTCGACGCGAGCGCGCGGATCGGCTTCGAGCTGCATGCCGGACTCGAAGCGAGGATCTCCAACGTGGTCGCGCTCAGTGCCGAGGTCACACAGCTGTGGAGTGCCCGCCGCAAGCTCGCCGGCGTGCCCGACTTCTCCAATGAAGGCCTCACGGTGATGGCTGGTATCGCGGTCAGTATCCCGACCCGCAAGGATCTGCGGCGGCGACATCACCACGTGCATCGCCGCACCACCGTGACCACCGAGCGGCCGACGCCCCGGCCAACGGTCGTACCGAGCCCGCAGGTGATCGTCGCGCCGGCCGCCGCTCCGGTCATCGTCGCGCCCGCCGCCGCGCCGGTGATCGTCGCGCCGGCCCCCGCTCCCGTGATCGTCGCGCCCGAGCCGGCTGCGGTGATCGTCGCGCCCGCGTTGGCTCCGGCGCCGGTGTTGATTGCGCCAACGCCCGCGTAGCCCAGGTGCGGGGTGCCCGGCCACGAGCGCCGACGGTCTGGCCGCGTCAGCCGTAGTTGCAGCGGGGACACTCGCTACCGCAGGGCTCGTAGAACGGATCCGTGCTCGTACCGCCCGAGCTCGCCCCGACCTCGGATCGAATCGGACTTACGGCTGCTTGCGACTACCCGAACGCGTCGGGCAGTGCACAGGCACCGAGCGACGCGAACTCGGGGTCCCGCGAGAACCACCCCGGAAACGACTCGCAGCTCGCCGCGCGGTCGCTGCACTCCGGCATCCCGATATCGCACCACTCGGTGCAGCAGCGATCATGCGCGCAGTTGGGGACGAGGTCCGCCGCCAAGCACAGCTCGCCTTCGCCGCACTCTCCGTAGTCGCACGCCGCGCCGATTGGGAGCGCCGCTGGTTCGGGGACGACCCAGCACATCAAGCTGCCGTAGAGAAATGCCGGGTAGTAGGTGCAGGTCATGTCCGCGGGACAGAGCGATGGACTCAGCGGGTTGCACTCGTAGTAGAGACACGCCGCAGGGAACTCCGAGCCGCTCTCCGCGGCGTACCAACTGCCGGGATAGTCATCGCATCCGTTGTCGGTGCGGTAGGGCGCACAGAATCCGTGGTCGGCGGTGCCGTACACCTCGAGACAATACGAGGTCGCATCGCAGTCGTCCGTGATCTCAGGGCCGATGCCGTTGGGAAGGCTGCAGGCGGCGAACGCCGGAACCTCACCCGCGATGTCGATGCATCGCGCCGCGTCGCGGCGTAGGGAGTCGGGTCCGGGGGCGTACCAGACGCACTTCTGCCCGTCGAGGCAGTCGTCCCAGCCGGGAGTGCAGCTTTCGATCGGTGGACCAGCATCGGGAGCGCAGATGAACAAGCAACCCGGGTCGGGCTCGGGTTCACCATCATCCGTCGTCGTGGTGGACGTCGCGCTCGACTCCGACGTCGCAGACGCCGCCGTCGTCGGCATCGGCGGGGGCTCGGCGACCGTCGTGCTCGACACGGGATCGGACGGTTCGAGCGTGCCCGCGGTGCCGTCGAGCACTGAGCCGCTGGTGTCGACGCCGCTCGAGAGCGCGCGATCGCTGCAGCCGAGAAGCGCCAGCATCGTCGGCCACAGGGCGCGCACTCGCAACATGGCACGAGTGTACGCGATGCGACGCTCGTGCACCGATCCCTCCGCGTCACCCCGCGTCACCCCGCGTCACCCCGCGTCACCCGCGTCACCCGCGTCACCCGCGTCACGCCTCGAGGGTGGGCTCACCCCGGGCGTTGGATGCGATGCGCCGCCGGGCGCGTGGTGCCTCGAGCTGGCGTCTTCGAGGGACCGCTGGCGCGCGAAAGGCTGGATGGTCGTGCGACGGACGCGACTACCCGAGGGCTCGCGCAGCGGGACCGCGCGTCTCGAGCTTCACCGGGGCTGTCGCGGGTGCGTTGCCACGCTGACGCTATCTCGGGGTGGCGCGAGCTGGAGAGTCTGGCGCCTGAGCAGCGCGAGTGAGACGCGGTGCTCGAAATTCACGGCGAGTGAAGGCCGCCCTAGACCCTCGGCGACGGCGACGTCCGCCGCATCCGGGCACCCAACACCCGGCCGACCCCACCGCTAACAAAGCTGATTGCGTGCGACCCGGCGCAGCCCGGCGCCGGGCCGCAGCCTGCCCGAAGCTGCACGTCCGGCACGCGCCGACCTTGCAGACGTGCGGTGCTACACTCGCCGCATGTCGCGTGATCAACTCATGGCAGCCGCACTCGCGCTCCCGCTCGCGGACCGAGCCGCACTCGCGGTCGAGCTGCTCCGGACGATCGACGGCGATCCCGACGATGACGCGGCGGCCGCCTGGAATGCGGAGATCGATCGCCGCTCGGAGCGCATCGACCGTGGCGAGGCGGCCGGCAGCCCCGCCGATGACGTGCTGGCGCGAGCTCGTCGGCTCCTGCCATGACTCCGGTCTGGATCGACGACGAAGCCGAGGCGGAGTTCCTGGCCGCCGTCGAGTGGTACGTCGAGCAGGATCCCGAAGTGGCGATGCGCTTTGTCGACGATGTCGAACGTGGACTCGTCGTGATCGGGGAAGCTCCCATGCGGTGGCCGGTGCGACGAGCACGCGCGCGTCGCTACCTGTTGCGCGAGTTCCCCTACGAGTTGGTCTACCGCTACCAGCCGGGCGACGCGGTGGTCCGCGTGATCGCGATCGCCCATCAACATCGGCGGCCCGGGTACTGGCGGCAACGCTGATCCGCGAACCCGGCACCACGAACGAGCAGAGCTGGCGGATCGCAGCGCGCGCCCGGCACTCACCGAATCGCTCGTCTCCCCCCGTCACCCGTACGGAAACAAGCACGCCGCCGTGGGGCCGAACGTCTCGAGGCACGTCGAGCCTGCCGGGCACATGTCCGTGCCCGAGCACAGGATCATGCAGTGGCCGAGTGTGCCGCACTCGGTGGGATAGGCGGTGCCAAACGCGTCTTCGAACGGGGAACACTCCGGCTCACACGAGGTCGCGCACACGGCATACTCCATCGAGAAGTGGATGAAGCAGTTGCCGCGGGGACACTCGCTACCGCAGGGCTCGTAGAACGGATCCGTACCCGTACCGCCCGAGCTCGACCCGACCTCGGTGCCTGCCGAGGCCACACTCGTGGTGTCGCTCGTGGTGGCGCTCGTCGTGGTCTCGCCATCATCGAGCGATGCGGTCGTGACCTCGGCGCTGCCGCTGCTGCCGCCTGACGACCCGACCGACGCCCCCGAGTCGGCTGCGGGGCGATCGGTCTCGGCCGCGGTGTTTGCAGTCGTGTCCTGGCCACCGATGCACTCCCCCGACCTCGCCCCGCTGTGATCGCCGTAGCGCTGCCCTCCGGGGCACGACGCATCGGGAAAACTACAGACGCTGTCGGCCTCGCACACGCCACTGCGGTTGCCATCGAGACAGTCCGCATCGACGCCGCAGGCGTAGGTGGAGCCCAGCGAGCAGCCGGCGCTCAGGGCCGCGGCCAACACCAGCGGTGCGAGTTGTCGCAGCACGTCGGATGAGCGTACGCGAAGGCCAGCCCCGCGCCCACCATGAGGCGGCCCGGCAGGATGTGACCGAGACTGCACACCCGCGCGCCGATGCTCGCGATCTCGCGCAGCCGCGGTTGGAGGACGGCGCCGCAACACTACGGCCTGGCGGCACCGGCCTCGGGCTCCTCCTCGAGATTCTCGGCCTTCCACGTCTCGACGTCGCGCCGCTGCGAGACCCACGCTGAGCCCATCGCGAGATAGGCCGCGCTCGCGCGATCGGCCGCTGCCCTCGCGCCGGCGTTGTCACCGTCCGAATTCGCGAGCTCGGCGTCGATCATCGCCAGACGCGGAGCCATCAGCGCGGCCGGCACCGCGAGCTCCGGCAACGCCGCGATCTTGCGAACCTGCTCACGGGCGGCGTCAGCATCCAACTCGCGGGCGTGACACAGAGCCCGTCCCGCGAGCATGCGCGCCAGATCCATGTCGGGGACGAACTCGAGGGACTCGCGGATGCGCTCGGCTCGATCGAACTCGGTCAGCGCCGCGGTGCAGTCGCCGGTGAGTACGTGCAACTCGCCCAGGTCCACCAGCGCCACGGCAACCGGACCGGTGCTGGAGCCCCACCGCGCCTCGGTCAACCCGAGCCTTTGGTTCTGCAACGCGACGGCCTCGACGAACTCGCCACGCGCATACGCGACCGAGGCGCGGATCTGAACCAGGCCGAGTCGGTCGATCTGTGGCGATTGAGGAAACCGATCGGCGATCTCGACCGCACGCTCGATCGCCACGGTGGCTGCGTCGTAGCGCGCACGAAAAAACTCGACCACCGCGATATCGATCGAGATCCTCGCGTTCAACTCGGCGTCCCCGCGACGACCCGCGAGCTCGAGGGCGTCGTCGAGCAACCTCGCGGCCTCGTCGTACGCCTGGGCACCGCGCTCGATCGCCGCGAACTGGATCAGCGTCCCGGGGAGTTGCTGCTGTGCGCGCGGCGAAGCCCGGTCCAGCACCTCGCGCGCCTGCGCCAACCGAGCCCGAGCAGTCACTCGATCGCCGCGCTGCGCGAGGAGCAAGGCGAGGTGCATGAGGGCATCGGCGTGGACCGTGCTTGCCTTTCCCGCGGCGCGTTCAAACTCGACCCGTGCCCGCTCGGCGTCGGCCAACGCATCATCGGGGCGCGCCATGAACATGCGCAGGTGGGCGCGCGCCATGTGGACCGCTGCGACCGCGAGGCTCCGCGGCTGGGCTTCGCGGGTGAGCGCGTCCAGGGCTGCGTTGGTTTCGATCTCCGCCTCGGGAAGCCGGCTCTGGGCCACCGCGAGCCGGCCGAGGGCAGCGTGGACGTACCAACGCGAGTCGCCCGCGACCCGCGGCAGCAAGGCTTGCAGTTGCCCGGCGATCGCCTCCGCGCCCTCGCGCCGGCCCAGACCGGTCACGGCATTGTCCAGCAAGTTCGCCAGAATCACGGACTCCAACGTGGAATCCGACGCGGCCCGGGCGTGGCCCAGCGCCTCACGCAGGGCGCCCTCGCAGCCGACCGGATCGCGTCGGGCGGCAGCAAGTTGGGCGCGGACGTACGCCTCCAACGCGTCCAACGAGGCTTCGTCGAGGCTCGCGATCCCGGGCTGGGCCAGCGTGAGAATGGCCGCGGCACGATCGTTCTCGCCCGCCTGCAGCAGCAGGTACACGCCCCATACACTGCGCCGCAGCGCTGCAAGCTCGGCCGGTGGGCGTGACGGCGGCGCACCGTCGGCGGCCAGCATCACCGGATCGGCGCAGCGGGACGGCCGCGGGAATCCCCCGACCGCACCGAGGCTGGTTTCGACCATGGCCGCGGTGGTGTCGTGGGTCAGCGTCTCCACAGTGCCCACCAGCGCATCGAGACCGTTGGCGAGACACGCCTCGGCACGGCGCAGCAGCATCGCATCCGCTGGCGGGACCTTGCAGATCGTGTCGCTCGTGCTGCGCAACCCGGTGGCGTGCTCATCGAGCGCCGCGCGCGTGCGCGATGCGGCATCGACGGCGAACGGACTGCCCGAGCGCACGAACGCGGCGTCGAGGCCTTGGATCACCTTGGAATTCCAGACCCCATCGACGGCCGCAGCAACCCCGCACGCCGAGGACAACGGCGGTGCGTCGGGCGGGGGCGTCACCAAGGCCAACGGCGGCGACACGGGATCGCGGATCTGCCACCACACCGCGGTGGCTGCCGCGAGCGTCATGGTCACCGCGACCGCAACCACCGCGACCACCGGCGCTCGTGAACGCTGGGGTGCCGCGACCAGCGGCCGCCAGCGCAGCGCGTCGGCGAGCACGCGCATGGAAGGATGGCGATAGCCGGGCTGGATCGCGAGGCCGCGAACGACAGCGCCATGGATCGGCGAAGGGACATCGGCGCGGGTCTGCGCGCGCAGCGTCCCGCTCTCGATCGCGCACAGGATCTCCGTGAAGTTCGCGCCAGCGAAGGGCCGCACGCCATACAGCGCCTCGAACAGCGCGACACACAGCGCGAACTGATCGGCGGCCGGGCCGACATCCGCGCCGGCGAACTGCTCCGGGGCCATGTACGCCGGAGTCCCGAGCAGCGCGCCGGTCCGCGTCAGCGTGACCTCCTGCTGCGGATCGTCGAACGCCGCAGGTTCGCCGACGGACGCCGCGACCAACCCGAAGTCGGAGACCCGGACTCGACCATCCCCGCCGATCAACGCATTGTCGGGTTTGAAGTCGCGATGCACGAGTCCAGCGGCGTGGGCAGCCTCGAGCCCGAGCGCCGCCTGGACGTAGACGTCGACGATCGACTGCCACGTTCGCGGCTGCGCCGCGCACCACTGCCGCAAGGTGCCGCCGTCGACGTACTCCATGACCACGAAGATCTGATCGCCGAGCTTGCCGACCTCGTGGACCGCGACGACGTTGGGGTGCTGAAGTCGCGCGACGGCCTGGGCCTCGCGCAGCAGCCGCAGGTTGCCGGCCTCATCCGCGGCGCCACGCCGGGTGATGAATTTGATGGCGACCGGACGACCGAGATCGACGTCACGCGCGAGCACCACGACACCCATCGCGCCGGCCCCGAGCTGACCCACCACCTCGAAGCGGTCGAAGCGCGCACCGACGGCAGGCACCGCGGCGGGCGTCATGTCCGCGGATCGATCGGCGCCGAAGCTCGACCCGGCATCACTGCCAATCGTGCTGTCACCGACCGACCACGACCCGGCGCCCGACGCCGCACCAGGCACCGCGCCCGCGGGCCGCGCGAAGTCACCAGGCAAGGTCGGGTCGGGCTCGCGCACTGCGCCCGGGATTGTACGCCGCCCGAGGCCGTCGGATGCGTTGCACGGCCGAGGCCGACGGGGGTAATGTCCCCCCGGCCTTGCCTAGGCCTGCATCTAGGAGCCCGAGTCGAGATGGCTGACGCCGCCCAACCCCGCAGAGTCCGCCTGTTCCTCGCAACCGAGCGCAAAGACAAGTGGTGGCTTCCGCCCTTGCTGACCTTTGCGGGCCTGATGAGCTTCATCGTCTACGTGACGTGGGCTGCATTTCAGGGCGAGCACTACCATCACGGTCCCTACCTCTCGCCGCTGTATGCCCCGGAATTGTTCGGCAACTCGCCGCATGCGTGGTTCGGGCCGCCGCCGACGTGGTGGCCCGCCCTGCTCCCGTTTTCACCTGCGCTGTTGATCTTGCCGTTCCCGGCTGGCTTCCGGTTCACCTGCTACTACTACCGCGGCGCCTACTACAAGGCGTTCTGGGGCGATCCCGTGAACTGTGCGGTCGGTGAGCTGCGCAAAGGCTATCTCGGCGAGCGCAGCTTTCCCCTGGTGATCCAGAACATCCACCGCTACTTCATGTACGCCGCGGTGGCGTTCATCTCGCTGCTCGCCTACGACGCGTACCTGGGCTTTTGGTTCAGCGACGGTTTTCACGTCAACGTCGGGACGCTGGTGCTGTGCATCAACGTGTTCCTGCTCGGCGGCTACACCTTCGGCTGCCACTCGTTGCGCCACCTGGTCAGCGGCAAGAAGGGCAGCCTGCCCACCGGCGCCGCCGGTCGCACCTGCTACGACTGCGTGTCGGGCCTCAATCGGCGCCATCAGCTCTTCGCCTGGTGCAGCCTGTTTTCCGTCGGCTTCACCGACGTCTATGTCCGCATGTGCTCGATGGGCGTGTGGACCGACTTTCGTCTCTTCTAGTTCCCACGATCGCGATCGGAAGCTTTACGCCATGGCCGAATACACCACTCACGAGCACGATGTGCTGATCATCGGGGCCGGCGGCGCTGGCCTGCGCGCCGCCATCGAGGCCTCCGCTGCCGGCGTCGACGTTGCGGTCGTGTGCAAGTCGCTACTGGGCAAGGCCCACACCGTCATGGCCGAGGGCGGGATGGCGGCCGCGTTGGGCAACGTCGACGACCGCGACAGCTGGAAGGTCCACTTCGCCGACACCATGCGCGGCGGCCAGTACCTCAATTCGTGGCGCATGGCCGAGCTCCACGCCAAGGAGGCGCCCGATCGCGTGCGCGAGCTCGAGGCCTGGGGCGCGGTGTTCGACCGCACCAAGGACGGCCGCATCTTGCAGCGCAACTTCGGGGGTCACCGCTATCCGCGGCTGGCCCACGTCGGCGACCGCACCGGCCTGGAGCTCATCCGCACGCTGCAGGATCACGGCATCC
>CANLQR010000086.1 GCA_947492135.1 Deltaproteobacteria bacterium
GCTCACGTTCCCGGCGGCAGGCCCGGCGAATCTGCTGCCGCCTTTGGGCCGCCGGCTGTGTCAGGATCCTGGAATCGATGCCGACACCGCGTGAAGCTTGGCTGGTCCTTGGCGCGACAGCGCGCGTGCTGCGGGACTCCAACCGCATCACGGACATCCACTTGGTCGCGGATATCACCAGCCGCGAGCGGTTTGCCGCACTGCTGCGCAAGCAACGGGCCGGCGGCAAGGAACCCGAGATCCTCGCCGCACGTCCGGAGATCGACGACACGACGGTCGATTTCGCCGCGCTGCGGCAACTGCCGGAGACCACGCTCGGCGGCGCCTACGTGCGCCACCTGGATCGCAACGCGCTGTCGATCTACACCGCCGCAACGTCCAGGACGTTCGTGCATGACGCGGACGTGCGCTACTTGATCCATCGCTACCGTCAGACGCACGACATCTGGCACGTGCTCGTCGGAGTCGGCACCAAGGGGCACGAGGAGGTCCTGCTCCACGCCTTCACCTTGGGCCTGATGGGATTGCCGGTGTCCGCGATGATCGTGGCGCTGGGCACCGTCAAGCACATCGTCCTCGAGCGGCGCTGGCGGGCGCTGCGTCACGGCCTACGCGAGGCGTTCGTCAACGGACGAGCCGCCGCGCCGCTGGTGACGGTCCGGTGGGAGAACCTCTGGGATCGGCCGTTGGATAGCGTGCGCGAGCAGTTCGCGATCCGGCCGTGCAACCCGGCGTTTGTCTCCGGGTGACCACACCACCGGGACCGCGCGCACCCGCCGTGACGCCATCGTCGTCCGCCACTGACGACGGCGGGCTACCGCTCGGCGAGGTCGTCGACGGCGACGTCGAACCAGGTGTCGTCCACCCGCGGCGGCTCGGCGTCGAGCAACTGGCACCGGGCCTCGTGGCACAGCTGGCGCCACGACACGTGAACGGAACGCAGCGGGGCCTCGCGGCCGTGCTCGACCGAGAACTTTCGCGACGGCTCGTCGAGGATCGCCCACACCGCGGGCGCACCGTGCAGGTCGCCGTGCCGCGCATGCACCACCTCGCCTGCGAGCAGCCAGATCTCGCGGGCCGTCCCGTCGTCGCGCCATGCGGCGCGCAGCGGCACCGACGTCGCCATGCTGAGCGCCAGCAGCTCGCCGAGGGATCGAACGGACGGGGGAGTGGGGACGATCGTGGAGTGATCCATGGGAGTCGTGCCGATCAGCATGGCGGCACCATTTGGCGCGACGATGACGGCGCGGCGAAGCGTCGGCGTCACGTCGGTGACGTTCGCGTGCGGATCCCCGCTCCAAACGTCTCGCCGCGGCCGGCGCTCACCCCGGCATGAGCCCCGACGGGTCGCCGTCGCGGACCGTGCCCCGGGTGCCGTCGGCGCATTCGACCTCGAGTCGTTCGAGCCCCACCGCAAGGCCGAGCACGCGCCGAGCGACGAGGCGTCCCGCCGTGACGCGACAGCGCGCGGCGCCGGCGTCGGTGTCGATCATCGCCGACACCGACGGCAGATCGTTTGCGTCGAGCGCGATCACGAGCTGGCGTCGCGTGTCACCGGACACCAGCGTGATCCGCCACGATCGCGGGTCGAGCTGCACGCCAACGACGTCGACATGGCGCCGTACGCCCTTGCCGAAGCGGCTGCGAGCATCATCGGCGCCAGTGTCGACCCAACCCATGCGCACGTCGACGAGCGTTCCTCGGGTGACCCAAGCGTCGATGACGATGCGGTAGTCATCATTGGGATGGAACGGCTGATCGATGCGGACCAGTTCGTGTTGCACCGCATCGGGGGGGAGATCCGCTGCAAGAACCGCCGGAGCGTAGCGCGCTCCGTCGGGGTTCGGCGGGCGTGGTTGGGCCCCGTCGACTCCGCACGCGACCGCAAGGGCGGCGACGAGAAACCGTGACGACATCGAGACCGATGGTGCCTGGCCTCCGACACACCCAAGTGTCGGGAGACCCGCGTCGACCGCAATCCACGTCCCAGGACGGCATCGGGCCGCGTGAGAACATCCCAACGATGCGACGACGATCACGAGACGATGCGGTGGCGGTCGAGCCTCATCCGGATCACAGGACGTCATTCACGGTCGAGGACGCGGTCGCGGAGCGGACGCAGCGTCAACCATCGGACCAGGTAGCGCCAGTGATCGCGATGGAGGTCCCCCGAGCGTGTCGCCAGCGCCGCGAAGCCGACACCGACGACGACAGTGGCGACGAGCAGGCCACGGATCGGCGACAGATCGAGCGCGTGATCGAGGCCCGCCGCGAGGCCTCCGGGGATCGCTGCCCAGAGCACCAGGCGCGCGAACGTCTCCAGCGGAAACGTTCGCCACGGTGAGACGTCAGCCGCCAACGCGATCCGCCAGCAGTAGAACGCAGCCGAGGGCACGAACGCGATCGCGGCACCGATCGCCGCCCCAATTGGCCCGAGCCATGCCGTGAGTGGCAGCGAGATCGAGACCACCCCGGCGAGCCCGAACGCCGCGGACAGCAGCACGTCTCGAGACCGGCCAGCGGCAACCAGCACCACCCCGAACGCCGCCACTCGAGCCATCGTCAACAGGGTGTAGCAGCGGAACACCGGCACCGCTGGGAGGTATCGCGCGGTGAACAGCAACTCGACCACGGACGGCGCCGCGACGAAGAACACCATCGACACCGGGACCACCACGAGCGCGACATCCTGGATCGACGCGCGCCACAGCTGGACCGCTGCGCGGCCGCGTCCGGCCGCGAATAGCTCGCGCATCGGAGCGGCCGTCGCGGTGCCGACGGCGTACGGGATGTTGACGACGAACGGGATCTGCCACGCACCGACCTGATACTCCGCGAACGCCTCGAGGCTGAACCACGCCAGCACCAGATGACGGTCGAGACGCGCGGCGATGGCCCCCGCGATGTCGGTCAGCCCAAGGGGTAGTGCGCGCCACAACGTCGCCCCGCCCCCGGGCGTCGGCGCACCCGGCTCGACCCCGCGGTAGAGCTGCGCGAGCGTCCACGGCAACGCGAACCACACCACAGCGGCACCGATGGTGCCGCAGGCGGCAACAGCCCACAGCGGCGCCCCCAGGGCGACCGGGACCAGCGTCGCCGCGCTCGACACCACCGACTTCCCGATCGCCAGCCTCGCCCCGGTCGCCGCGCGGCCCTCGATCACCAAGAGGTTCGGCAGCGCCCGCATCGGCAGGTCGAACAACGGCAGGGGCGCTAGCCACAACCACACCGCGGCGTCCTCGGGGGCGGACCCGAAGCGTTCCCCCGCCAGCGCATACGCGACGAAGCCGACGCCGACGACGGCTCCGAGCGCATGCAACACCCGCAGGTGCGTCGACGCGATCGCCCGACGCGTCGCGATCGGCTGGCCCGGCAGCGCCATGAGCAGCAGCGCGGGAAGGCCGGCGGTCGCCACGATGGCGACGGTCTGACACACCACGAGCATCCCGGCGAGCACACCGACCTCGGCCTTGCCGAGCAACCGGACGACGACGATCATCACCGCCGCCTCGGCGATCATCGACAGCGCGCGGCCAAGCAGCAAAGCGCCGGCGTCGTCGGCCGGGCTCCGACGGTCGGTCATGCGACCGCGGCCCCGGGGATCAGCGTCTCGAAGATGCCGCGCAGCTGCTCGGCGTGGGCCGCCCAGGTGTACGTCCGCCGCACCGCTGCGCCCCCGCGTCGCGCCATCGCGCGGGCGAGCTGGGGCGCGTCCAGGAGGCGATCGATCGCCTGGGCCAAGGCCCGAGCATCGCCGCTTGGCGTCAGGCACAGATGCTCATCGGGTCGGAACAGCGCCTCGAGGTTCGCGGTGCGCACGCTGATGGTGGGGGTCTCGCTGGCGAGGGCCTCGAATACCTTCAGGGGATCAAGCACGAACCCGCGTCGACGCGACAACGGGTGGCGCTCGGGGACGAATGGGGCGACGAACACATCGGTTGCGGCCATCACCGCCGGCATCGCGCCGTAATCGAGTGCGCCGGTGAACTGAACCCGCTGCCGTGTGCCCGTGGCCGCGCGCTCGAGTGCGGCGCGCTCGGGTCCGTCCCCGACCAGCAGCACGTCGACATCCGCGTGCCCCATCCGAGCCAGCGCCGCGAGCAACACGTCGACCCCGTGCCAGGTGCGGAACGACCCGGCGTAGGTCACGACCGGGCGCGTACCGAGGCCGAAGCGCGATCGAATCGGCGCAGGATCGACCCCGGGGTGGAACCGCTCGACGTTGGCGCCCCACCGCACCTGGATGGTCTTGGATCGATGACGGCTCGGCACGAGGCTGGGGTCGGTCGCGATGATCCTGGATGCCCGGGCCAGGGAGATCGGACTGACGTGCTCGTCGAGGACCATGCACACCACGGGCGCACCGGTGAGCCACCCAAGCAGCGCACCGGTTCCGTAGGACGAACCGCGCTCGTAGATCACGTCCGGCGCGAACCGCCGGACGCAACCCAGCGCCGCCGCAGCGGAGATCGTCGTCATGGCGTGACGCAGGCCAAACGGGGGCGTGCGCGGCCACAGCCCGACGTCGACGACCCCGGGCCCGCTCGAACCGCGTCGGGCCAACAGCAGGGTCTCGGCGCCCGCCCCGAGCGCAGCGACCAGCTCGGTGACATGGGTGGAGCCCCCGTGGGTGCCGGGCACATCGATGTTCGTGGCGACGACCAGAATTCGCATGACCACCTCACACGCGCGCGCCGACCCCATCCGCGCCGCCGTCCACCACCAGCTTCGGATCGCAACCGAGATCGAGCGCACGGTCGGTGCGCGTGGCGAAGTCGGCCAGGACCCGTCGCCAAGCCATGCGCGCGATCTCTGGGGTCGCGCGCGTCTGCACGAACTCGCGGGGGGCCGGCGGATGCATCCGCATGGCCGCGAGCAGTCGTCCGATCTCGATCGCGGCGTACTCCGGGTCGCGGAACGCACGCTTCGCATCGAGCAGGCCGACGTCGAGCCGCACGTGCCCCGGCGCCACGTCGCGCGCTAGCCCGACATCGGTGAAGATGCAGGGCAGGTTCATCGCCATCGCCTCGAGGCAGACGATGCTATTGCCTTCGTACCGCGACAGGTGCACGAACGCCGCGGCCGTGCGCAGGCGCTGGGCAACATCCTCGGGTCGACATGCCAGCGCCTCGAAACGCCACTGCGGCAGCACGGCGGCCAGGAACGGGATGATCGCCGCACCCTTGTGGGGCGTGCGAGCGTCGTGCAGCACCAGCCGTGAACCGGAGTTGTTCAACACTCCGTCGAACTGGCTCGTGTCGACGTGGTGGTACACCACGTGCTGAGGCGCAGACCGGCGCACCCCCGCGAAAGCGTCCGCGATCCAATGGGCGCAGGCGACCCAGACCGTGCGCGCTCGGGCTGCGGCGAACCACTGGCGCAGCGCCATCCTGGCGTCGGTGAGCCTGCGTGTGACCCTGACCTTCTGCCACGCGACCCCGTGCTGGAACGCCATCAGCGGCACATCACGGGGCCAGTCGAGGACCGTGTCGTTGTCGCAGATGACCAGCGGACGCTCGCGCGCGAGCGCCCGCAGCCCGCGCTTGCCCGACCAGGTGAACTCGACGCGCTCGAACACGTCCGTGAGTCGCCGCGCAAAGGCCTCGACCCCGCCATGGCGATCGGATGGATCGTGACGCCCGTGGTGGACGACTCGCAGGGGGATGCGCTCGATCGCGGTCATCGCAGCGAGACCTCGGCCTCGCGCATCTGCGTCCGCGCGCGATCAATCTGCCGCTGATAGAACTGCCAGGTCTCCTCGCGCGCCCGAGCGAACGTGTGCTCGACCGCGTAGGTGCGGGCGCATCGACGCATCCGCGCCAGGCGGTCGAGATCGCCGAGCAAGGCCGCAATCTTGGCGGTCCACTGGGCGTTGTGGCCCGCTGGCAGGACCAGGCCGGTCTTCTCGTCTTCGACGATCTCCGCCGGGCCCCCGAGATCGGCGACCGCTGCCGGCGTCCCGCTGGCGAGCGACTCGAGCACGACATTTCCGAAGGTCTCGGTCGTCGACGGGAACACCAGCAGCGTCGATGACGCGAAGGCGTCCGCGAGCTCGTCGCCGTGGAGATAGCCGGTGAACACGACCGGCAGCCCTTCGAGCCGCTGCTCGACGACGGGCCGATAGGGTCCGTCGCCGATGATCGCGAGTCCGACCTCCAGGCCGTGTTCCTCGCGCAACGCGGCGAAGACCGCCACCACTGCGTCGAGGTTCTTCTCCTGGGAAATCCGACCGACGTAGACCAGGACCTGCCGGTGCTCCAGCCCGCGGCGCGACCAGTAGTTCTCGTCGGCGCGACGCGGGTGGAACCGGCGGGTGTCGACGCCGCGGCGGATCACGTGCACGCGTGCGGCGTCGAGACCGTACTCGGCCAGCGCCTCCTTGGTCGCGCGACTCGGCACCGCGAGCTCGCCCAAGCAGCCATAGAACCACCCGGTGTAGCCGCGGACCAGGCGTGCCACGCTGCGGTCACCGATGAGCCGATACGCGAACTCGGCGACGTGGGTGTGGTACTGCCCGGCCACGGGGATTCCGAGGATCCACGCGGCCAACAGCGCGATGAGTCCGACAGGACCCGGAGTCGTGACGACCACCAGATCGATCTCGCGCTGGTCGAGCCAGCGGAGCATCTCGACCAGGCTCGGCCAGCCGAGCTTGTAAGTCGCGTAGCCCGGGATCGGGAAGCTCCCGATGCTCGGAAACCTCACGACGTCCTCTTCGAGGGTCTCGACGCCCTCATCGAAGCGGACCCCGCACAGATGGACGCTGCGCCCCGCCGCGCGCAGCTCCTGGGTCAGACGGCGCAAACCCAGCGCGACGCCGTCGACATTGTCGAGCGTGTCGCAGAAGATCGCGACACGCGAGTCGGCCTCACTGGTGCCCGGCAGCCCCAGGCTCTCGTGCAGCACCTTCGCTCGGCGGCGTTCGGCGTGGAAGAAGCGGAAGCCGAAGTAGTACGGCATGTTGAACATCAACAGCCGGATCATGGTCGGCAGCTCGTCGATGATCGGCTCGAAGTCCAGGAGCTTTGCGCTCTCGCGCACCGCCTCGAAGCTGCCGCGGAACGCCCGCATCAGTGAGCCGATGATGACCGAGTACAGCTCCTCGTGGACCTCGGGCGTGTGCCCCTCCGCGGCGAGCCAATGGCCCGACATCGGGATGTTGCGCTCGGCCATGGTCTCGAGCGATGCCGGCAGCAGACGCTGGAGCACGGGCGGGAGATCCTCGAGACGCGCCGGCAACATGCCGCCGCGCGCGACCTCGAGCAGCCGCGAGTAGGTCTGCTTCGACCCTGCGCGGTTGCTGTGGCGAAAGTAGTTGAACGTGCCGGCGTAGGCCGTGTGCGCGTAGCTGGCGGAGGTCTTGTCCCACCCGCGGACCTCGACCGTCCCGCCACGGACCGCCGCCGCCAGCGCGGCGAAGGTGGGCTCGCCAACGTACTCGGTGTACGCGCGGGCGCATGTGATGCCGCTGTGATCGTCCGAGCCCGCGGTGATCCGCCACCGCCGACCGTCGGGGATCTCGAGCCCGGCGGTGTCGGCCCAGCGCGTGATGACGTCGCCGTCGACCTCGCGCAGCAGGTGCCGCATCAGTCGCTCGTGGCTGGGATCCTTCTGGCCGTTAATCAGCTCCACGGTGTCGAACAGCACCAACGACTTGGCGAGCAGACTCGGCGTGAGCCGGTGGTTCACCGGCGACAGCGGGTGCGCGAGACTGTGGAGAATCCCCTGCGCACGAACATACGGCACCAACTCGTAGATGTTCGTCCGCAGCCGTTGCAGCTCGCGATGCTGGGCCTCGGTGATCCCGTAGGTCAGGACGTGCACGATGCACCCGTTCTCGGGGAAACGCGCAGACACCTCCTCGGACAGGAACACGCCGGGGAGATCCGCGATCTCGAGACACCCGTCGATGGTGTCGTGATCGGTGATCGTCACCATCGTCATGCCGCGACTCATCAACGACTCGTACAGCGCACGCGGCTCCGTGTAGCACTCCTCGACCTCGAGCGAGTCGAGCACGAAGAGCTTGAAGCGTCCGGCATACTTTGAGTGAACGTGGAGATCGATGCGTTGACGCATGGTGCGAGGCTCCCTGTTGGTATGGCCGAGGATTGCGGCGCTCGGATGACGGCAGTTGGCGATGCGGTCACGCTGGGGTGACCTGTTCCACGACGCGCTCGAGCGCGGTGGTGATCAATCGCGCAGCGTGGTCCCACGTGAACCCGCGCTCCAGACGTTCACGGGCGGCGTGGCCGGCCGCCCGGGCGAGGACGTGATCGTCGAGCAGCATCTGCAGCTTCGCCGCGACCGCCGCCGAATCTTCGGGCGGGCACAGCCAGCCCGTGACCCCGTCCTCGACCGCGTCTGCGATCCCGCCGGACCGCCCGGCGAGCACGGGCCGGCGACAGGCCGCGGCCTCGAGCAGGGCGATGCCAAAACCCTCGACGTCGCAGCCGCGACGGCGCGACATGAGGGCGAAGACGTCGCAAGCGTGCAACCAGGCCGCGCGCTCGTCATCATCGACGCGGCGACACCAGATCATCCGGTGCGCGATGCCGAGGTCGGCCGCGAGCGCCTCGAGCCGGGCGCGATCGGGTCCGTCGCCGACCACCGCGTAGCGCAGAGCACCGCGGTCCGGGAGCCGGGCGACGGCCTGCATGACGACGTCGATGCCCTTGTGCGGCATCAAGCGCGCGATGCTCAGCAGCAGCGGCCCACCGTGCCGTGCGCGCAGGGCCGCACCACCCAGGACGGCGGCCGGGTAGTCGAGCGCCGCCACCGAGGTGCCGTTGGGCACCACCCATGTGCGCGCCGGGTCCACGCCGAGCTCGCGCACGAGCCCGCCGGTGAATCGACTCACGGCGAACACCGCGTCGGCGCGGGCAAGCAGGCGGCGACGGGCGTGATCGTAGGCGATCCGGCCGACCGGCGGTCGCCACAGCAACTCCCGGCCGTGCGCCGAGATGGCCAACCCACGGATCCAGCCACGCGATCGGGCGAGCACCGCCGCGGCGGCGGTGTTCCACTGCGCGCAGAACACGACGTCGATGCGACCCCGGACGATCCGCTCGAGCACCCGGGCCGACGACGCCATGGGCATCGTGTCGCGCGGCCAACCGACGCGGTGCACTTCGCACACGAACCGCCCATCGTGCGCCGGTGCGGCCGCCGACGCGGGAGCCACGACCTCGACGTGATGGCCGCGGCCGACCAGCGCGCGCACCAACTCCGCGCTGTACGTCTGCACGCCCCCGTGCTCGGGCGGAAAGTCCTGGGTGACCCACAGCACTCGCAAACTCATGGCCGGCGGCCTCCTGGTCGCGCGGCGACCAGCGCGATCACGGCCGGGAGCACGACAACCGAGGCGATCCACGCCAACGTCATGCCGAGCCCAACCGTCCGCGCCAGCGACTGCAGGCCGCGATGGTTGGCGAAGAGCATCCCTGCAAAGCCACAGATCGTCGTCCACGAGGTCATGAAGACCGCCCCACCGGTGTCGCGAATCGTGGCCCGGAGATCACCGTCCTCGCGGAACCTCGCGATGATGTGCAGGGCGTCGTCCTGCCCCATCCCGACCACGAGCGGCAGCGCGATGACGTTGAAGAAGTCGAGCTTCCATCCGCACGCGCTCATCAACCCCACCAGCCACAACAGCGCCAGCGGGACCGTGAGGATCCCGCCGAAGAACGCCGCCGAGCGCCGGAACGCGACGAACGAGGTCACGACCATCACCAAAGCGGCGAGCGCGAGCACCCGCGGGCCGTCGGCCGCGATCGCATCGAAGACCTCGGGCAAGACGAAGAACTCGGCCGCGACCGGCACCCGAGTCTGGCCCACGGTGAGGCGCGCGTACGCGTCGTAGATCCGCCGTGCGTTGTGGTAGTCAGCCTTCGACCCCCGCGTCCACAGCACGGCGAACGTGCCCACGCGTCCCTGGGCGTCCGTGAATTGGTCGCGGACCCACGCTGGCAGATCGTCCAGCGTGATCGCGCGGGTTCGGTCGAGCTGGACTTGCCATCGGTCGATCTCTCGGCGAGTCGCCTCGCTCAGCAGCCCCCGCTTGGCCGCGAGCCGCGCGCGCACATCGGCGATGACCAGGAGCTTGTTCTCCTGATCGCTGGGGAGAAACGCGAACACGCTGGTGGCGTCGGCGAATCGATCGATGCGCACGGCGAGCCGTTGGCCGCCGTCGGCGAGGAGGTCGGCCGCGACCTCCGGCGCGACGCGGGGGCGCTCGGCGACCCCGCGCTCCAGCGCGGTGAACCGCGGGTCATCGAGATCGTCCTGCTCGAACTCCTCGAGCTCGTCGTCCTCGCCGGCGGCGTCGTCGTCCCCGAACGCGGCATCTGCTCGCGCCTTCTCGCCCTCGGTCGGCGTGGGTGCGGGCCGCACCGCCGACAGGGTGCCGGGCTCGAGATCCGCCGGTGGATCCTCCGCCAGTGACGCAATGGCTTCGAGCTGGCGCCACACCGCCCCTGCGGTCTCAGGATCATCCGCGAGCACCACTGCGGGCGCGACCGTCCGCATGCGACCCACCGCGTCTCGATACCCCGCCTGGGTGCTCGACTCTGGCTCCCGCCGTGGACCGAGCGCGTCGAAGTCGTACTCGAACTCGACGTCGTCGGCCACCCGCGCCGACATCACCGCGGTGAGCCCGGCGAGTCCGACCACCGCGACGGCAATCCACCGCCACACCCGGCGCGCCGTCTGAGTCGACGTTGGAGCCGGGGTGAGCGGCGCGAAGTCCCACGGGAATCGCCGCTCGAACAACAGCACGAGCGCCGGAAGCACCACCAGCGCGGCGACCAGGGCCATCACGATGCCGCCGGCTGCGATTGCGCCGAGCTGGGCGAAGCCTTGAAAGTCGGCGACCGTGAGCGATGCGAACGCCGCCGCAGTGCTCGCGGCGCCGGCCGCGGTCGCGCGACCGCTGGTCGATAGCGTGACAGCGAGCGCCGCGATCGGCTCTCGCCGACGACGACGCTCGTCGCGAAAGCGAGAGAGCACGAGGATGCCGTAGTCGATGCCGAGACCGAGGAGAATCGCGAAGATGAACGCCGACACCAGGTTGACGAAGCCGTACAGTGCCCACGCCAGGGCCAACGCCCCGATCACGGCGGCGAGCAGCGGCACGAACACGAACAGCACGGCGCGAATGCTGGCGAAGTACAACCCGATGCTCAGGACCAGCACGGCGCCGGCCGCCAGGTTGCCACCGAAAACCTCCGCGCGCAGCGTGCTCACTCGCTTGGCGTGCTGAGCGTAGGCGCCGTCGAGCGTCGCGGTCAGCTCGGGGTGGAAGGCGCTCGGCTCGAGTTCGGCGACGCTCGCCGCGATCTCTGCTTGCAGCCGCGAGGCCGCCTCGATGTCGGTCGGCAGCGCGACCGGCCGGGCTCGGACCACCATGATCTGTCCGTCGTCCGCCTCGTCGAACTCGGTGAAGTCGCGGCGCTCGAGGTACCGCTGCTCGAGGCCCTCGCGCCGCTCGCGGAGCGACGCGCTGGCAGTGGTCCGCGCCACCCCACCGAAGTCACCGTAGGCCTGGCGCGCGACCTCCTCGCGGATGCGTCCGATGAGCTCGCGGCGCAGGTCGAGCAGGTCGCCGAGGTCCGCGTAGAGCAGCGCGTTGTCGACGAAGAACGACCGATCTCGGCGAAACGAGACCCACCGCAGGTCTTCGCGGGCCTCGAGTCGTCGGGCGAACTGCTCGCCAAACGCGACGTTGGCCTCGCGCGAGGGGCTGCGAATCGTGACGTACAGATCGTTCTGATTCCCCAGCTGCGTGGATGCGCGGTCCAGATCCGACACGGAAGGAAAGTCGTCGGGAAGCAGCCGCCGCAACTCCTGGTCGAGGCGCAGACGTGAGGCTGCCCAGCCACCGACGCCTGCCAGCAACAGCGCGACCACGACGATCCAAACCCGGTGTCGATCGATCCAGTGCACCCACGCGAGGCTGCGCGCGCTCGGCTCCGTGGTCTCGGTCATCGGCGTCGCCTCGCGAGCTGCTCACACGCGTCGATGACGGCGATCGAAGCGTCGAGCATGGGCACGGCGATCCTCGGTAGCGGACCTCGCGGTCGCTCGACGCTCTCGAGGAATGCCCGCAGCATCGTCGCATCGACCGTGTCAATCCTGGCGGCGCGACCGAGCCGGGTGCGCGCGAGCATCTCGGCGTTCAGGCGTTGCTCGTCGTCGCCGCGGCGATAGACGGCGAACAACGGCGTCCTCGAGCCGACGCACTCCCCGATCAGCTGGCTCCCGGCCGTCGCGATCACGGCGCGTGCCTGCCCGAACGCCTGCGCGAAGGCGTCGCGGTCGGGCCGCCGCACCTCCTTGGGCCCGCGCGGCGCGAACACCTGGGCCGTCGGCGCCACCTCACGGATCGCGCCGAGCAGACGCGCATCGAGGCCATCGCGGAAGTAGGCGACAACGCCCCCCTCGCGCCGGAGTGCTGCCGGGGCGTCGACCGATCGCGGCGCCGCGAGGACCGCCCCCGGGTCGAGCAACGGCAGCTGCAAGAAGTTGACCGCGACGCGCCGATCGGCGCCGAAGCTCGCGACGCCCGCCTTCATCGCCTCGCGCCACCACGGCAGGCGCGGTAGGCCCGAGGGTCGCGCGCACACCAGGAACACCAGTCCATGGCCGACCGCGACGGACGGCACGCCAGTCAGCCGAGCGGCACACAGTGAGGGAAGGTCGCCGTCGGAGACGACCACGTCGGGGCGATCCTGGACGATGCGGCCGACGCTCTCGCGCACGCGACTGCAACACCGCGCGAGCGCCTGGGCACTCGCGCTCGGCGGAAGCGACTGGATCGCGGTCGTCGGGACGTGGTCGCGCAGCACTGCCACCGCGTCACAACCGGCGAACGCCTGCACTCGATGGCCGCGGGCCTCGAGACCCGCGACCAGATGCAGCGCTCGACTCGCATGGCCGCGACCGCGGCCGTGCACATACAGATGGATGTCGAGGGTGTGCGCCACGGTGTGGACTCTTTTGGGGGCTAAGACACGGCACGCAGGCCCAGGCCGGTGGACGCGCTTCGGCTATCGAGCTCGCCATACAAATCGAAGAGTCGACCGAAGTGGTGGTCGAGCGATGGGATCGTGCTGGCCTTGGTCGCACAGGCCGCGCGCAGGGCGGTGGGGTCGCGGGCGAGCAGCCGCAGCAGCGCCGCAGCGGCGGCGGCCGCGTCGCCCGGCGCATAGCACTGCGCATGACCGGGGTCGTAGAGCGCATGCGCACCGCCTCGGGCGGGCACCACCACGGGCACGCCCGCGCAGATCGCCTCGGCCACCGCCATACCGTAGGTCTCCGCGGCGCCGCCGTGCAGCAACGCGTCGCAGCTGGCCAGCTGGGTCGCCATCGCCGCCGGGCCCTCGACATACCCGGCGAGATACACACCGGGAGTTCGCCGCGCCACCGCGGCGTAGTAGCGGCGCAACGCGCCACGGCCGAAGATGACGAGGCCCATCGGTCGGCGGGTACGCGCCTGCGCGAAGGCCTCGAGGAGCATCCCGACGCGCTTTTCCGGGTCGAGCCGGCCGACCACCGCGACGAGCGCGGCGGATGGCGGCACTCCACAACGATCCAAGAGTTCGCTGCGCACCTGCGGGTCGGGCCGAGCACCCGAGAACACGGACTTGTCGACACCGAACGGCACGACGCGCGGGCTACGGATCCCGTTCGCGAGCAACCGCTGGGCGAGCCAGAGACCGGAGACCACGGTCGCATCGAAGCGAGCGCTCATCGACGCGAGCGCCCGCCATGCTGGACGCATCAACCGATCCACGCGATCGAAGCCGACCCTCGGCGACAGCAGGGTCTGGGCCCAGACCGCGACCGGGTCGGTGTGGAAGACCAGCACGCGCGGTACCTCGCACGGCAGCGTTCCAGCGATGTGTCCGCCGAGCCACGGAGACGATCCCTCGACGAGATCTGGCGCGAGCGCCATCACGGCCGCGTGCACCGCTCGGGGCGACGCGAACAGCCCGTAGCGCGCGTCGAACGGGGAGCGCGGGGAAGCCAGCGTCAGGATCCGCCCGCCGGGAACGACGCGCTCGTCGTCGTGTGCACCCGGTGCGACCACCGTGACGTCGTGCCCGCGTGCCGCCGCAGCCGCGAGCTTGGCGTGCACGTACGTCCGCACGCCGCCACCGTGGGGAGAATAGGACTCGGAGACATCGACGATTCGCATGCGGTGCGCCGGTAGTCCACGCCGCCGCCGCGGGGATGCAGCTCGCGCGAGTTGTCACCTCGTCGTCTCCGTTCGATCACCTGCGCATCGACGGTGTCACGCGCTTCGATCACGACGTCGACGGCACACCTCGTCGACCGCGGCCTGTAACGCTCTCGTGACGTCGGCCAACCGACCCGGCCACGACAGTCGCCACTCGATCGACGACGACGCGCGACGACGGGCCGAGGGGCTTGGTTCTTGCCCACCGCGCTTGGGCGCGGGCCCTGTTGGCGCGAGCGTTGCACACGGGGCGAGCCACGATGGTCAAGACGCTCCTCGTGACACTGACGACACTGCTGTGCCTCACTGCCTGCGCGCCCGAAGGTTCGGCGCTGGATGAGGGGAGCTGGGACCTCCTCGATGCCGGAAAGGCCGACGGCGTCGGCTCGAGCACCTACGGTGCGCTCGCCCGCCTGAGCGTCCCACGCGAGCTCGAGGCGATGCGCGCGGCGATGGTCGTCCTCGACGACGACGTCCTGCCTCACGAAGCCAAGGCGTTTCGCAAGCAGATCGGCCGACTCCGCGATCACGTCGACATGTTCGCGTTCGCCTACAAGCCGGGCAAGCACCGCGATGCGTGGAAGGAGATCCGCGACGAACTCGATGTCGGCTACGAGTCGGTGGGTCATTTCAAGGACCTGTTTGACGTCCAGGACGTCATCGATCCGGCCCAGGCCGAGTACGACCTCGACGAGGTCGCCGACCAGCGCGACGAGGTCCTGACCTGGGCGGCTGGGTTTGGGGAGCCGGCGCACGCGGCCGAGGTCGACGCCTACCTCGCCGCGCCGTCGATCGACAAGCTCTACGATCGGCCCAAGGCCGATCAAGCCCGATTCTACTGGCGCGAGGCGGGCATCGAGCCCGACCACGACCTCTCCGGGCTGAAGAACATCGCTCGCCTGCAGCGCGCACTCATCGACGAGGCCCGCGACGATCTGGCCGAGACCCCAGAGATCGGCAAGCTCACCAAGGAAGAGCACGCGATCGCGTTCCACGACTTTCGCAAGCGCATCCGCAGCATCGAGAAGATCACCACGTATTTCCCCGAGATCACCCGACCCAAGGACGCCGAAGAAGCCGCGGCGCTGCTGCCGACGGTCGTCGAGGCAGTCGACCGCTATGGCGCCCTGAACGATCGCATCGGCGCCTACCTCCGTGCGAAGGACGGTGACGACGACGATCGCGCCGACGACATCGCCGACGACATCGCCGACGGCTGGGACGAGCTGTTGGCGTGGCAAGAGGACGTCGATCTCGACGAGGTCCTCGACGACCTCCGCGCCACCGTCCGCAAGTAGGCGGCCAGGCCTCGGTCCCCCTCACCCCGGCGTCGCCCCGACGTGATCAAGCGCCGAGATCACGACGACACCGCCGCCGTGTCCGAGCCGACGACGCTCGGTCACCGGAGCGTGACACGGTGGGCGTAGACATGGGTCCGGCCGTGCCACACCCACCCGCCTGCTGTTCGGGTCCAGGACCGTGCCTCGGACGGGGCCTCGGCCAGGGTCTGGGCCTCGCCGTGGTCGTCTCGGCGTGTGGACCCGTCGAGACGGGTCGCGACGCCTGGCTGCGACACACGCTGGTGCTCGACAACCAAGATCTCCTCGAGCGCGACCCGGACCTGACCGCGGGCAAGTTCGCGAAGATGTCGGAGTCGCCGTTCGCGTTCCTGCGCGGCACCGCCGGGCAGTTCGCCCGCGACGTCTTCGAGGCCGGCGGGGCCGGTCTCCACCGCTGGGGGTTCGTGGAATCGGGGCCCGACGACGTCGCCCTCATCGGCGATGCCCACCCCGAGAACATCGGCAGCTACCGTCGGGGCAACGACGAGCTCACGGTCGACTTCGATGATTTCGACGCCGCGACCTACGGCCCGTTCGAGTTCGACGTCCGCCGGCTCGCGCTCGGGTTCTGGGTCGCGTGCGAGCAGACCGGGGCCAG
Organism: Deltaproteobacteria bacterium; assembly: GCA_947492135.1. GTDB lineage: Bacteria > Myxococcota_A > Polyangia > Nannocystales > Nannocystaceae > Xiheibacterium. Next base: position 16,178 of record CANLQR010000086.1, read on the forward strand.
CCTCGCCGCGTCCGCGGGTGGCCCCGTGTCGAGCCCGAGCTGTGAGGCGGTCGCGGCGGCGGTCCCCCGCGGCTACGCCGATGAGCTCGCGGCCCTCGCTGCCGACCCGCAAGCGGCCACGATCGTGACCGAGGACGCCGCGCCCGGGGCGATCCTGGCTGCGCTGCTCGCCGATGCCCGCGACGACGGCGACGACGGCGAGTCGCTCGCGGCGTACACCCGTCTCGACGGCGACGTTCGGATCCCGTTCGTCGGCGACGTCGCGCCTGCGCGCCTGGTCGCCGTCGGCGCGCGCACGCAGCTGGTGTACGAGGACTCGGTGCGCGCGGTCGATGCTCCGACGCTCGCGCGCCTGCGGCGACTGCTCGCTCAGTCGGCCGCGACCCGGATCGACCCTCGAATCGCCCCGGGAGTGGTGCTCGGCGCGACGCTGCGCTACGGCGCGGGGGTCTCGAGCTATCCACTGATGCGCTGGTACGTGCTGGTCGACGGACCGAGTTCCCAGACCCACGACGACGTGTTGCTCGAGGTCAAGGAGCTGCGCGACGCGCCGGTCCTGCCCGGCGCGCGGCGCCCGATCGACGCCCCGTTCGACGGCAACGGTCCGCGCGTCGTCGGGTTGCAACGCGAGCTGCAGGGGTTCGTCGACGACGATCCTTGGCTCGGGTTCGCAGACGAGGGCGCGGTCGCCTTCCGCGTCCGCGAGTTGACCGGCTACCAGAAGGGCTTCGCCGTCGCGGACCTCGCCGTCGCCCTGGCCGATGGGACCTGGGTTGCCGACGACGTCTTGGCGTTCGCGACGATCTCCGGCCGCATCCTGGGTCGCAGCCACGCGCGGGCGCGGAGATCCAGTGGATCGACCGCGGGCGCGGCGATCGCCGAGGCGGTCGGGGACGGCACGCTGCTCGTCGATCTCACCACCGAGTTCGTCCTCGACTACGGGCCGACGGTGCTGGACGACCACGCGCGGCTCCTCGAGCTGCTCGCCGCCCATGGGCCCACGCTAGGGTACCGATGATCGGCGTGGCGATGCTGCTCGTGCTCGGGCTGGCCGCGGCGCCGCCGGTCGACACCCCATCGCCGCGTGACGCGGCTGCGGTGACGTCGGGCGAGTCGCCGCCGAGCGAGCCGCCGTCGAGCGAGCCGCCGTCGGGCGATCCGCCGTCGAGCGAGTCGCCGTCGAGCGAGTCGCCGTCGAGCGAGTCGCCGTCGAGCGAGTCGCGGCCCGACGCGCCGCCGCTCGGCAAGTCGACGCCCGCCGAGCCGCGATCGACGGCGACGCGGCGCTGGTCGGCGTCGGGCCCGTGGGTGCCGAACGCATGGCCGACGCAGCAGAGCTGCGCGCTCGATCCGGTCGATGCGCCATGGTGTCTGTTGATCCGCGCCGACGTGTTCACCGGCGCGCGCATCGGCACGATCGGCGGCGCCCGGCAGAGCGAGTTCCGCCTCGATCGCGCCGAGGCGGCGACCGGCCTGCTGTGGAAGCCGGCGACACGGTTCGAGACCGGGGGCATCGTCGCGCTCGAGTCGATCCGATCCGCGGGCCCCCAGAGCGTCACCGGCATCGACGGCGACAGCCTCATCGTCCGCCTGCTCGAGGCCTACGGCCACGCCGCCGCGCACTTCGGGCCCATCGACGTCGGACTCCGGGCGGGGCTCGTCCCCGAGCGATGGATCGAGCAGGTCGAGAAGGGCTACGACACCCGTGGATTCGACGCGCTCGCCTCCGACCGCGTGCGCATGTTCGATCGGGCGGACATCGGTGCCAGCCTGGTCGCGAGCGGCTGGGACTCCCGTGTCGATCTCGATCTCGAGATCGTCAACGGTGAGGGTCGGGCCCAGCGCGAGCGCAACCGCGGCAAGAACACCACCGCGATCGTCACCGTGCGCCCGGTCCTGCGCGCCCATCCCCGCGGGCCGATCGTGCTCGCGCTGCACGGTGGTTTCCGCGACGGCTCGGTCGGCATCGCCAGCATCGCCGATCGCCGCGGGGCTGCGGCGGTGAGCTTCGCCTCGCCGTGGGTGTACGGTGGCGTCGAGTACGTCCACGCCCTCGGCTTTGGCGGCCGGGGGGACGTGCGTGCGAACACGCTGGGCGTGTGGGCCTCGGGCCGGATCCTGCCGCGGTGGCTCGGTGTCATGGCCAAGTACGACCGCGTCGTGCTCGACCTCGAGGCGCCGGACAGCACGATCCACGTGGTCGGCTGCGCAGCGTTCTCCGACGTGTTCGAGCACATCGATCGCAACCGCCGACGCGTGCGCGTGTACGCCGGCTATCAATTCGAGGGCTACGGCCAGGGCGCCGCACCCCTGCCGGGGGCGACGACCGCCCAAGATGCCCATCGATTCCTGCTGCAACTCGAGCTGCGTGGCCTCGCCCGCATCGGACCCAAGGAGCAACGCCCATGAACCGCATCGCCATCGCCCTGCTCTCATTCGTCGCCGCATGCAGCGGGGCGAACACCGGCGCCGAGGATCCCAACAAGACCACCAGCGAAGGTGGGGTCGGCGTCTGCGGCAACGCCATCGTCGATGGCGACGAGCCGTGCGACGGAGCCGATCTCGCCGAGATGGACTGCGCCGACCTCCCCGGATTCGACGGCGGCGCGCTGGCGTGCCTCGCCGACTGCAGCGGCTTCGACGTCTCGGCGTGCACGGCCGATCCGCTCGCCGCGGTGCTCCGGCTCAACGAGGTGACCTCGACCGCCCTCGTCGACGGTGCCTATGCCGGGGCGGGAGACGCCGTCGAGCTGTACAACGCCGGGATGGCGCCAGCGGACCTGTCGGGCCTGCAGCTGTCGGACGACGCGGGGTTTGCCGCCGACAAGACCTACGTGTTCCCTCCGGGCCTCACGCTGGCCCCGGGCGCGTTCGTGGTGCTCACCAAGCTCGATGAGGTCACGGGCGCCGGCGAGTACACCTTCGGGATCAGCGACAGCGCGCCGGAGTCGATCTTTCTCGGCGACGCGAACGGCTCGGTGCTCGACGAGGTCGCCTTCTCCGGGGTCGACGCGATCCTGTCGTGGTGCCGCCTGCCTGACGGCGAGGGCCCGTGGCAGGCCTGCGCGCGGAGCTTCGGCGCGCAGAATCTGCCCGACGACGGCACGTCGAGCACCGGCGGCGATCCGATCTGCGGCGACGGGGTCCGCGACGGCGACGAGGCGTGCGACGGCGGCGACCTCGGCGAGGCGTCGTGCGCGGAGCTGGGCGAGTTCGGTGGCGGTCGCCTGGCTTGCGCCGACGACTGCACCTGGGACACGTCGGGGTGCACGCCGATCGCGACGCGCAGTCCGGTCGCGATCAACGAGCTTGCGTCGTCGGGTGACGACCCGATCGAGCTGTACAACGCCGGCGGGAAATCGGTCGATCTCGCGGGGTGGATCCTCACCGACGCGCTGTCGTCCCCGCGGGATGCCTACGATCCGGACGCGGACGCGGACCGCCTCGAGTTCGGGCCCGCCACGATGATCGCGTCCGGTGAGTTCCTGGTCATCCTGGGGGGCGACCTGCCCATGCATCCGTTCGGGCTCGGGGCGGGCGGTGACCACGTCGCGTTGCTCGATCCCGACGGCGTGGTCGTCGACTTCGTCGAGTACGAAGCGGACGAGGCCGCGGTGTCGTACTGCCGCGTGCCCGACGGCCCGTTCGGCGACTGGGAGCCGAATTGCACCCCGACGCCCGGCGAGCCCAACGCCCACTGACGCCGAGGCTCCGTCGTCGGGACTTTAGCCCGCGTCCGGCTGCTGCATCACGAAGTCGGCGATGTGCTCGGCAAAGTCGTTGCCCGGGATCCCGGTCGTCCCACCCTGCCCCGCGTTCTCGCCGATGATGAAGGTGATAGGCCGCCCCCACGCCCGCCGCTCCCCGGCCAACTTTCCTTCTTCAACACCTGAACCCTCACTCCACACCGGCGCCCGTCCACGCACGCTCTGGACAGGCTCCAAGCATCGGTGCTCACCGATGCCCAGGCCCGCGACTCGCTGCGGTGGTCCGATGTCGCCGACGTCTGCGTTCACAACTTGCGCAAAGCGGCGGCCGCCGCGAACCACCGCTAGCCAAACATGCGAGCTTGCGCGCGGAGGTTTCTGTTGAACGCACCCCGCTCTCTCTTCTCGCTCCTCGCCCCCCTCGCATGCACTGCGGTCCTTGCATGCGGCGACTCCGCGGATGACACCCACACTTTCCGCTACGACGCGCTCACTTGCATCGACGATGCTGGCGGCTATCGCACGCAGACCCAAGGGGGTTGGGGTGCGCCGCCCAATGGCAGCAATCCCGGCGCGTATCTGGCTGCTGCGGTGAACGGCGCGAGCAGCCGTTTCGCG
>CANLQR010000087.1 GCA_947492135.1 Deltaproteobacteria bacterium
ATCTCCTCGGCGAGCGCGGCGAACGCTGCCGCGCGCGGGCGCTGTTCGGCGACGATGTCGAGCCAGCCCAGCCACTTGGCCTCGTCGCCACCGGTCCACAGCGACGCGTCGCGATTCCACAGCCGGGCGGTGTTGTCGGCGGCATCCCACTTTGCGCTGGCCCGAGCGACCTGCTCGGCGAGGGCCGCTGGCAACGCAAGCTCGAGCCCTGCCAGTCGAGGCCCGCGAGCGCGGCGTTGCTGATCGGCGATCGTTGCCAGCAGTCCGTCCATCGCCTCGCGGAACATCTCGAGCCCGCGTTCGAGCAGGCCGGCGGTGACGTCCTCGAAGTCGACGCCATGTCGCGCGAGCGCGGCCATCGTCGCGTGGGCGGCGGCGACGTCCTCGAGCAGCGTGTCGGCGACCTCGCCATGATCGCGGAACGCGGCGATGGTCGCCGGTGGCGCGGTGTTCACGGTGTCGGGCCCGATCAGCTCTGCGATGTACAGGACATCGGAGTACGCCTTGTTCTTGGTGCCGGTGGACGCCCAGAGCATGCGTTGGGGCCGCGCACCGGCCTTGGCCAGCGTTTGCCAGCGCGGCGACGCGATCATGGTCTGGAACGAGTCGGCATAGGCGACCTTGGCGTTGGCAATCGCCGCCTTGCCACGCAGCGCCTCGATGGTCGTGCGGGTCGCGGCATCCGGGCTGGCCTTCGCGAGCCGATCGAGCCGGGCATCGACCTCGGTGTCGATGCGGCTGATGAAGAAACTCGCGACACTCGCGACGCGGGCGATGGTCTCGCCGGCGGCATGGCGGCGCTCCAGTGCGGCCACGTGGGTCTCCAGGATCCGAGCATAGGCCGCAGGCGAGAAGATCAGCGTGACGTTGACGTTGATGCCCTCGAACAACAGCTGTTCGATCGCGACGAGCCCCGCGTCGGTGCCCGGCACCTTGATCATGAGATTGGGGCGGTCGACCGCCCGCCACAGTCGCCGGGCCTCATCGAGCGTGCCGACGGCGTCGAGCGCGAGGCTGGGAGACACCTCGAGGCTGACGTGGCCATCGGCGCCGTCGCTGTCGTCGAAGACCGGACGCAACACATCGGCGGCCTCGCGAATGTCCCCGATGGCGATGGCTTCGTACAGCGCCTTGGTATCCCGCGTGGGGTCCTGCATGAGCTCGCGAAGGGCATCGGCGTAGTCGTCGCTGCCGGCGATGGCTTGCTGGAAGATCGAAGGGTTCGAGGTGATCCCTCGCAGGCCGTCGTCGGTGACCATGCGCAGTAGATCGCCGCTACGGGTCATGCCGCGGCGGATGTAGTCGAGCCAGATCGATTGACGTCGAGCAGCGAGGGCGATGAGCGGATTCATGCGGGGCTCCTGGGGCGAAGAGGCGGACAGCGCGCCAGCGAGGTTATGCTTCCGCGCCACGGGTCTCAACTGCCGCGGCCCGGCAATGGACCGCGGACCCGCCAAGAGCGGGCGTGACGCTCGGCGACGGCTGAACCTGGCGAGCCTCATGCCTTAGATCGGTTGGGCGGCGACGCGCGTCTCCATCCTCCATGAGCGTTCGCGCCGCCGAGGTTGAGATCCAGCGCCCGTGCCCGGTTGATCTTCCCGAGGACTTCCGCGCGGGCGCGCGCAACCGGCACTGTGGCCACTGCAGCAAGACGGTGCATCTGCTGTCGAGCCTCAGTGAGACCGAAGCGCGCCAGTTCTTGGTTCAGAACGCCGATCGTGACGTCTGTGTCACCTATCTGGTCGATGCTGCGGGGACGATCCTGTTTCGCCCGGAGCCGGCGATCGTTCCGCTCGCAGCGTTGCGCCGCCCACCCCGGGTCGGCGTTGTGGCCGCGGTCGGGCTCGGTCTTGCGCTGGCCGCCTGCGCACCGCACGACAATCCGCGCATCGAAGCCCAGGTCACCCAGGTCGACGAACCCTGCGAGGCGAGCCCAATCGTCACGCACCCGGAGGTCTTGCCGCCGTTGGAGCAGAGGATGATGGCGGGCGGGATCGGACCGATGGAGGTCGTGCCCGAGCCACCCAAGCCCGTGGTGCGCCAGCCGATGCGCGCCGGTGGAATCGGTCCGCCGCCGCCGACGGCACCCCGCGAGCCAGCGCCCACGACGATGCGCGGCGGCCGAGGTTGATCGCCTGGTCTTTGCTGGCACCGGCGTCGACGGCGAGCGCCGCAGGGCGCAGGGTGGGTTCAACTTCCGTCGGCGGACCCCGGGCGTTCGAAGATCATCACGAAATTCTCGGTCAGCAACGACGGCGTCTCGCGCAAGACGAACCCTGCGGCCTGGATCTCCGCCTTGAACTGATCCGGGTCGGCGCGGATGTGATCCTTCATCCACGCGCGCGTGCCCGGTCGCGTGCGATCGTAGTCAATCACGACGAGCCGACCGCCGGGGACGATCGCCCGGCGTAAATCGGCCAGATAGGTCTTGGGCCGCTCGAGGTGATGATACGCGTCGCACAGAAACGCGAGCTGGATCGATCCGACCGCAAGCCCGGTCTTGGACTGGTCGGCGAGCTGGCCGATGACATTGCTCAGGCTTGCGGCCTTCGCCCGGGCTTCGATGTGCTCGACGAAGTACGCCTGCGCATCGACGGCGAACACCTGACCGGTCGGGCCGACCTCGGCGGCGAACAACAGCGAGAACAAGCCGGTGCCGGCACCCACGTCCGCGACGCGCATGCCCTTGGTGAGCCCGAGCGCGGCGACGATCGCCGCACGATGGTCGAAGACCTCACGCCCGTCGTGCTCGAAGCTCGACGCCCAGCGATCGGCGTCGGGCTTGGTATACTCGCGGTTGATGCGGACGGCGACAGGGTTCGGGGTCTCCTCGACGAGGTCCGACTCGGCCCGGCGCGATGCGAGAGGCGGCTGCGGGTCGGGAACCCCAGGCGCGACCACCAGCGCATCGCGACACCCCGCGAGGAGCACCAGCGTGAGTGACCAGCGCGTCATGCCGGTTCCGCCTCGATGACCTCGATGACCAGCATCGCGATGGCGGCCTGCGCCAGCCCGAACGCGAGGGCGCCGACGATCGGGATCGCCATCACGAACACGAACGGCAGGGAAAAGCCGAGCAACGTCGACTGATGCTTGCGCAGCAAGGCCCGCTGTCCGGGCCGATCGAGCCCGAGTCGGTCGAAGTAGGGATCGAGTAGCTCCCAGGAGAGCATCAGCGCGCTGCGCCACGCCTGGAGCGCCGGTCCGGCGACCGAGCCGACCACCGGCACCAGCGACAAGATGAAAAGCAACAGACTGAGCCCCACGAAGGCGAGCAGCCGCAGCGTTGCATTCATCACCGTGCGCATCAGCGGCAGGCCCGGCGCGGCGGCCAGGGCGGCGGCGCGCAGCGGTGCCACCTCGCGCATGCCTGCGAAGAACACCCGATCGCTGAGCATCGGGAAGACGAGGTTGACCACGACCATGGCCACGATCGGCGCGACCAGCAGCACGATGCCGATCCCCGCGATCCTCAGCAGGACCATGGCGACGATCTGCCACCACGGCGTGTCGCCAGCGGTTCGGGTCAGTGCCACGACCGACCAGATGCCCACGATGTCGAGCAGCGAGGCGACCGCCACCAGCACGAGGATCAAGTGGAGGTAGGTCCGCCGCACCTCGGGGCTCGCCCAGGCCTTGGACACGCCGCGTCTCGCCAGCGAGAGGCCAGCCATCACACCGCCGGGCGTTGCGTTCACGGTTGGGGCTCCGAGGGTGCGCCGAAATCGTCGATCATTGCCGGGTTGACCTCGGTCGCACAGATCATAGCCGATGGTTCCGGGGCGCACCAAGTGTGGACGCTTGGAACGACTTGGCGCTGGCTAGATCTGCGGGCTGAACTTCGCCGCCTCGGAGCGCGGCGAAGTCAGCGAGGCCCGCGGAATCAGCGTGCAGTCGGGGAACGCCGAAACGTGGCAGCGATGCTCGCACCAGTCGCGTTCGATCCGTGCCATGAGCTTGGGCGCGGCCTCGATGATCGTTCGGTGGAGGTTCGACTCCCCGAGCTGCGCGACCATCCCGGTGCGCGCCAACACATCACGCACCGGTCCGATCGGGCCAACGAGGTGCAGATCATTGCCGCGTTCGCGGAGCGCCAACATGAGGTTGCGAAGGGTCTGTACCGCAGTGGCGTCGATGTCACTGATGCCCGAGCAGTCGAGGGCGACCAGTCGTAGTTGCGGACGTTCGGCCAGCATCTGATGCACGCGGTCCTCGAGGAAACGCGCGTTGGCGAAGTACAACGGTGCGTCAACACGCAAGATGCCGACCTGCGGGCACACCTCGACGGCGAAGCGGGCGGTGTTGCGATAGACCATCGATCCGGGAATCCGACCGAGCTCGGCGGTGTGCGGCGAAGCGGTGCGGTGCACGAACAGCACCAAGGCCACCCCGAGTCCCGCGGCGAGCCCGGGAACGAGCCCGAGGACCAGGGTGATCGAAAAGGTGGCGACCATCGTCGCGGCGTCACTGCGATGGGTGCGAAGGATCGCGCGGGCCTCGGGAAGGTCGATGAGACCGAGCGCCGCGTGCATGACGATGCCCGCGAGCACAGCCAGCGGCAGCATGGCAAACGCGGGGGCGGCTGCGGCCACCAAGACGATGGTGCCGACCCCCACCAGGGCACCTGCGCGGCGACTGCGTCCGCCGGTCTGATACATCACCAGCGTGCGTGAAAGACCTCCGGCCGCCGGAAACGAACCGACCACCCCGCTGGCGAGGTTGGCCGCCGCGAGTGCCCAGAGCTCGCGGTTGGGGTCGACCTGCTCGCGTTCCTTGGCCGCGAGCGCCTTGGCCACCGCGATCGAGGAGCCGTAGCCGACGATCGCCAGGGAGACCGCCGTCGGCACGAGCGCTCGCACGTCCGACCACGAAATGGCCGGCCATCTCGGCAGCGGCCACTCGCGCGGTACCTGGCCCACCGTGGCGAGGCCGGCGTCACCCAGCGCCAGTGCCCACGTCGCCAGACCTCCGGCGACGCAGACCAACAAGGGCGCGGGGATGCGACGATTCCACCGCGGGAGCCCGACGAGCAGGACGATCGTTGCGGCGCCAATGCCCAGCGCAAGCCCCGAGGTTTGACCGAGGTGAAGCAGCGTGGGCCAAGGGTTCTCGGCCGATGAGCCGACGCCGGCGCTCGCCGGTAAGCCGAACAGCGGGCGGATCTGGCTCGCCGCGGTCAGCAGGGCGCCGGCCGCATTGAAGCCCACGATCGCCGGTTGACCGAGGAAATTCGCGATGAACCCAGCCCGCGCCACTGCGAGCACCGCGAAGACGATCGCGACCATGAACGACAGCGCGATGGCGAGGTCGAGGTAGCGCGCCGTACCCACCTCGGCGAGCGGCTCGAGACCGCTGGCCACCAACAGACACGTCAGCGCGACGGGTCCTACCGCCAGATAGCGACTGCTGCCGAGCGCCGCGTAGGCGAGCGCGGCAGCCGCGGCACACGCGAGGCCGACAGCGGGTGGTACGCCCGCGAGCATCGCGTAGGCGATCCCCTGCGGGACGAGCAACGCGAGCACCGCCGCGGCGGCGAGCGAGTCACGTCGCCACCACGGCGCTGTGGCGACGTCACTCATGGGTGCCCCGCGATCCATGCGCGAGCCGCTTCGAAGTCCTCGGGGGTGTTGCACGTGCGCACGGCGTCGGGGTGGGGAAGTGAGTCGACCGCGACGCGGCGGGCAGCGAGGCCGTCGAACAGCCGCAGGAGCGCGCGTTGTCCTGATCGCACCAGTGCCAGCGCGGTGTCGCGTGCGACCGGCAGACGAACGGCGCCGCTGGTCGCATGGACGATCCGGCCGCCGGACGGCGTGGGGTCGCTCTGGGGCACGACGGCCATCACGGTGAGATCGGTGGTCAGTACTCCGAGCATCGCATCGACGTGGGCCGTCGTGAGCCACGCGGCATCGACTGCTCCGAGGAAGGCGATGTCGGTTCCCATCTCGACCAGCGCACTGATGCCGGTCAGTGCGCCGACCAGTGGTCCCTCGCCAACCAGCTCGGTAGGGTCGTCAACACGGACCACCCCTGCGGGTAGTGTTGGCAGCGACTGCAGGGGCGACGCCACGACAACCACGACTGGGCACGTCGCGGACAGCACCCGCGCAACGCGGTGAAGCAAGGTTTCCCCGCCGAGCTCGAGCCAAGCCTTGGGGCGACCCATGCGACGAGACTCGCCTCCCGCGAGAATCACCGCTGCGCGTCGCACCGGCACTGGCGGGGATAGAATGCGGCCCGAGCGGCGTGAGAATCAAGCACCGCGGCCAGCCAGTTTTGGCCCGCGGCCTGTGGGTCCCGCAGTGGTAGGCTTGTTACCGATGAAGCTGCGCATCCGCGGGGACTCCTTGCGTCTACGGCTATCGCCCGCGGAGTTCGCCACCCTTGCCGCCGGCGGGACGGTTGCGGACGCCATCCACTTCGGGCCCGAGCCCTCACAATGCTTGCGCTACGAGCTGGTGCTCGATGACGGTGCCACCGGGCTCGACGCACGGCTCGACGACCACACCATTCGGGTGGTGGTCCCCGCGGGTCCACTGCGGCGTATCGCGGCGAGTGACGAGGTTGGCCTGTCGATCCGCAAGTCGGTTGGGCCCGGTCGCGAGCTCGACATCGTGCTCGAGAAGGACTTTCGCTGCCTGGTTCCGCGGGTCGGGGATGACTCCGGCGAGGGGTTCGCGCGTCCTGACGATGCGCCTTCGTGCTGACCCACGGGCCCAAGATGGGCTCATGCCTTCGTGACTCGCCACCCGCCCGCATAGACGCCGGCCCGATCGCCACGCACGAACGCGACCAACGTCACCCCGCTGCGCTCGGCGAAGTCGATCGCCAGCGAAGAGGGCGCCGACACGGCGACGATCACGGGGATGCGCGCGGCAACGGCTTTTTGGACGATCTCGAACGAGACCCTGCCCGACACTGCGAGTACGCAGTCGGCGGGCGGCCATTGGCCGTGTTCGGCGACCCAGCCCACGAGCTTGTCGACGGCGTTGTGGCGACCAACGTCCTCACGGACCGCGAGGCGGCTCCCGGCGCGATCGAACACAGCGGCGCCGTGGAGCCCGCCAGTGCGCTCGAACACGGGCTGGCCCTCACGCAGTCGATCAGGTAGCCCACGCAAGATGTCGATCGAGATCGTCCAGGCGGCCTCGACCGGCGGCGCGCTGCCCATCGCCGCGGCGATCGACGCCTTGCCGCACACCCCGCAGCTGCTCGTGGTGAAGACGTTGCGTCGCAGCCGGGGGAGATCGATATCGATCGCAGGATCGATGATGAGCTGTACGACGTTGTCCTCGGCCTCGGGATCGTCGACACGGTCGCAGTGGCGAACGGCGAGGATGTCGCGCGGATGTTCGACGATCCGCTCGGTCAAGGCGAAGCCCCGCGCGAGTTCCAGATCGTGGCCGGGGGTTCGCATGACCACCGCGATCGGAATGCCTGCGATGCGGACCTCCAACGGCTCTTCGCGGGCCACCACGTCGTGCACTCGCTGATGCTGCGAGCCGATCCACTGATCACGCTCGATGGCGCGGACCTGGTCGTCTTCGGGCTCGCTCATCAGCGGTCAGATCTTGCCGAACTTGTCTGCGCACCGCGCGAAGACCATGTTGGCTGCTTCGGTTCGGTCCACGTCGCGCAGCGAAGGCAGTGGCGCGAGCAGGGCTTTGGATTGGCAAGCGGCAACGGTCGGGTTGGCCTGGGTCACGCACGTCGCGCGCCGTTCGCCGATCTTCTTGCGCCGGCCCTCGTGCCACAGCAAGGCTGCCTTCTCGTTACCCCCCTTCATGAACTCGTCGTAGGCGTTGACCGCCGTATCGCACGCAGCCTCGAGATTGGCGGGCATCACCTCGGGTAGGACGGCGGCGGCATCGATCTCTGCCGCCTGAGTGGCCTCGGTCTGGGCTTTCGCGGCCGCGCGCTGTTCTCGCTCGGCCCGTTGCTTGTTCTCGAGGCTGTCTCGGATCTTCTTCTCCGGGTCTTCGACGTGAACCGACTTCGCGATCGACTCCTCCACAGACGCCTGCTTGGGGCCACCGCACCCCATGCTCGCGAGGACCGTGGCGAAGAACAGAGAATGCAGCAAAAAGCGGAACGAGGGTTTCATGCTCCTACCTGGTGCCACACAGCGTACCCCCACGGCGTCGCGTCCGACAGTACCCAACAAGGGCGCCCACCTCCCACTGCACCGACACCCTGCACCGACACCCTGCTCCGACACCGCGAAGCCGCGAGCGCAAGCGCGACGCTTCGCCGTGGGGGCCTCCGACGACACCTCGCCAGGCGATCATCTTGGTGGGCTTGCGTGCAACAGCTGCGGAGTTCGCGAGCGTCATCGTCTGTGCGGATCCTGCACGAGTTGGTGTAGATTGTGACGACCATGCGCATTGTTTCGAGCACGCATCACGTCCTCGCGTTGGCCATGCTCACGTCGCTCGCGAGCGCGTGCAAGGACGGCGATGCTCGAGACAAAGGTGAACTCATCGCAAGCGAGGTCATCGGTGCGATGGGGGGAACGCTCTCGGGCGGTGGTGTGCAACTCGTCGTGCCCGCGGGCGCCTTGACCGCGGACACCACGTTCGAGCTGCGCGCGTCGAAGCGCGATCTCTCTGCACGCGACTTCACGCAACAAGGAGCCGCCTACGAGCTCGGGCCGGAGGAAACTCGGCTTCGACTTCCCGCCGAGCTGTTGTTCGACAGCGGCCCCGACGAGCCGGCAGTGCTCTTCACACAAGACGGACTCACGGTGGCCGCGGTTGGCAAGAGTGCGTGGATCAACGAACTCGGGGCCATCGCGATCGCGGAGGCCGGGACCATGTCCACCGAGGCGCTCGAGCCCGTGCTCGGCGGCTCCCCGACGCAGGCCGGTGCGGCGTTTCGCGACCTCGCCCACTTCCGCGTAGCACTCACCGAGACCCCGAGATTCAATGTTGCGTTCACGATCTACGACATGGACCAGGTCTACGATAAGCCCCTAAACGGCAACGGAGAGGGCGATTGCGGCTTCAAGCTCCTCGACGTGCTCGGCGGCTCGCTGTCGGCCGAGTGTTCGGAAGGACCGCTGACCGCGGGCGTCAGAGTCACGAGTGCCGAGATCGCATTCGATGTCGTGCCAAATCAGTCCGGCAAGCTCGACTCTCCGGTCGTGGTCGGGATGATCGGTGGCTCCGATGAACTCGCGTTCCAGCTCGGGTTCTTCGCGTTCGATACGAGCCCTTGCTACTCCGAGACCTGCTCTGAGTACGGGACGTGCGAGGTGCAAGGCGAGAACGCCTCGTGTGTTTGCGACGAAGGCTACGCACCAGGGGAAGACCTGACGTGCTTGTGCGTGCCCGACTGTTCAGGACGCCAGTGTGGCGGGGATGGCTGCGGAGGCGACTGCGCGCCGGGCTGCGGTGACGGCGAGTTCTGCGAGGACGAGTCTGGCCAGTGCATGCCCGATGGCAGCGAGACGACGGATCCGACCGACGCCACGGGTACGACAGATCCAACCGACCCAACCGACCCAACCGACCCAACCACGGATGGCTCAGCGAGTGCCACCACCGACGGCGGGACGACCGACGGCGGCACGAGCAGCTCCACTGGCATTTGAACCTCGAGGGGCCTCGAGGGGCCTCGAGGGGTCGGAAGGGTGTTGTCGGCCCGAGCAGGGGCGCCTCGTCGGGCGCCCCTTTTTTCGTGTGGCTAATGCGCATCTGAGCGAAGTCCACCCGGGCGGTGTCGTTTCGTGGAAAAAAATCCGGTCGCCCCACGCTGGGGTGTTCCATCGGCTGGGGTGTTCCGCCCGCAGATCCGCGCGGCGGGGAGAGCAACGCCTGCCGGATTCGCGCATGGTGTTGGGGGGCACCGACGACGATCGGCAAGTCGGCTGGGCGCTGCTCGTTGTGCGAGACCTGCGCCATCGGTCGCCGCAATCGTAGTGTTCCGACAGAAAATCCGGCTTCGCGCACGACCTCGCCACAACCACGGCGCTGGACTTGGGGTTGGAAAGCGACACTTGGTGGCACAGGTAGGCATCCAAAACGTGGGTGCCAAAGGCCCCATCGGGGTTTGTTGTCCCCTGCGTGAACCGTCGAATTACCCGGTGTAGGATGGCGTTCTCGACGAAATAGCGACTTGCGTCCTTCGCCACGATCACGGATGATGCGATCGCGGTCGAGGTGTCTCGGCTGTTTCAAATCATCGTGGGTCAGGCGATCAACGAGGGAGCAACACGAATGCGAGCGCGAACACACCGCAAGACGCTCGGGCTGGGCTTGGCCGTAGGCCTACTGTCCGCCTTTACGCTCAACGCCTGCGCCGATGCTGACGGCGACGGCGGCGAGTGCATCTCCAACGAAGACTTCTTCAAAGAGAAGGTCTGGTCCAACATCCTGGGCGCCGAAGGCGGCTGTATCAGCTGCCACAACGAGGGTGGTGCAGCCAAGGACGCCGCGTTCATCCTCCGTGACGCCGCCTGGGGTCCCGACTACATCGAGAACAACCTCAAGGTGTTCGAGTCGATGGCCAAGCTCGAGTACGACGGCGTCCCCTGGATCCTCGCGAAGCCGTCGCAGGACAAGGGCATCGTCCACGGCGGCCAAGTGCAGCTCGAGAAGGGCAGCGAGAAGTACAAGGCGTTCGAGTCGATGATCGAGCGGATCGCCGAGCCGGTCAGCTGCGACGACGATGGCGACGGCGAGGCCGAGTTCTTCTCGGGTGTCGAGCTGCTCGACGAGGTTGCGACCCTCCGCAAGGCCTCGCTGTCGATCGTGGGCCGGGTTCCGACCCTCGAAGAGGAACAGCGCGTACGCGACGGTGGATTCGAAGCCCTGGACGAGATCCTCGGCGAGATGATGACCGAGGACGAGTTCTTCACTCGTCTCAAGGAGATCTACAACGATCACTTCTTGACCGATCGGTACTACCCAAACACGGCCGCGCTCGACGTGTTGGAGTCGCTCGGCGAGGACGAGTCGCCGGTATACCCGAACGTGCGGTGGTACGAGGGTCTCCCGGAGGCCGAAGCGGAAACCGCCGGCCGATTCAGCAACCAGGCCATCTCGCGCGAGTCGCTCGAGCTGGTCGCCCATGTTGTTCGCAACAACCTGCCGTTCACCGAGATCCTCACCGCCGACTACACGATGGTGAACTCGTACTCTGCCAAGGTGTACGGCCTCGGCAACGTGCAGTTCCAGGACCCCAGTGACTACACGGAGTTCGCGCCGGCGCAGGTTCCGGGCATTCCGCACGCGGGCGTGCTGACCTCGCCGATCTTCTTGACGCGCTTCCCGACGACGGACACCAACCGCAACCGTCATCGCGCGCGCATGATGTACAAGTTCTTCTTGGCGACGGATGTGCTCGCCTTGGGCAACCGTCCGGTACAGTCGTCGTCGATCCTCGGGACCAACCCGACGCTCAATGACTCCGGCTGTAACGTCTGCCACAACGTCATCGATCCGGCCGCGGCCGGCTTCATGAACTTTGGCCCGATGGGCGAGTACGCTCCACCGGAGACCGGCTGGTTCCCGGACATGAAGCAGCCCGGGTTCGGCGATCTCGTCCTGCCGCCCGCCGAGTACCCACGGGCGCTCAACTGGCTCGCGACGCAGATGGCCAACGATCGCAAGTTCGCGGTCTCCGCGGTTCATGTGGTCTATCACGGCCTGTCGGGCGACGATCCGCTGAAGCCCCCGACCGAGCCGTCGGAGCCGGGCTACCTCGAGGGCATTCGCGCTGCCGACATGCAGGCCGCGATCTTCGATGAGGTTGCGACGGCGTTCATCGAGGACGGCTACAACCTCAAGACCATCGTCAAAGCGCTGGTCAAGACCCCGTACTATCGCGCCGTCAATGCGACCGGCCTCGACGAGAGCCGCGAACTCGAGCTTGCCAAACTCGGCACCGGCCGACTGCTCATCCCCGAGCAGCTCCATCGCAAGATCGAGGCAGTGACCGGCCAGCCGTGGCGCGTCGGTGTCGACGGCACCGACCTGCTCATCGACATGGACGAGTACCGGATCTTCTACGGTGGCATCGACTCCGACACGATCACCGAGCGCATCACCGAGCCCAACGGCATCATGGCCAACGTGGCCAAGCGCATGGGCAACGAGATCGCTTGCTGGACCACCGCAGCCGACTTCACCCGCGCGCCGGGTGATCGTTCGCTGTTCCCGTTCGTCGATCCGAGCTTCAGTCCCGAAGACAGCAACGGCTTCGAGGTCCCGGCAGCGTCGTCGGCCATCCGCGCCAACCTCCAGTACTTGCATGCCAAGCTGCTCGGCGAGTACCTGGACCAGAACGATCCTGAGATCAACCGGAGCTACGAGCTCTTCCTCAACGTCTGGAAAGAGGGACAGCGCGGCATGGGCAACACCGTGACCGCCGAGGACGGCACCGAAGCTCCAGAATACAGCACGTCGCTCCCGGGCGGCTGCCAGGCAACGTCTGACTTCTGGTCAGGCGCCCCGCTCAACGAGCGGGCAATCACCGAAGATCGCGACTACACCGTTCGTGCGTGGATGGCCGTCATGAGCTATCTGCTTTCGGACTACCGGTTCCTGCACGAGTAGAGAAAGAAGGAGGACTAAAAGCCATGGATCGCCGAGACTTCCTCACACTTGCTTCGTGCACGGGCCTGTCCGTCGTCGCACCGACCGCCTTTGGCGGCCGGGGCTTCGGCACCAAGCCCCGCGCCACCTTCGAGCCGTACCAGGGCACCCTGGTGGCCATCTTCAACGCCGGCGGTGGTTGGGATCCGACCAGCTTCTGCGACCCCAAGGGCGCATCGAGCGACACCGACCCCAACCCGATGAACGCGTCGTATCTCGCCTCCGAGATCGAGCAGATCGGCAACATCCGGTACGCACCGCTGCCGTACGCCTCGCTGTTCAACGACACAGCGATGGGTCTGGGGCTGACGTACTCGATGAAGACGTTCTTCGAGAAGTACTATCAGCGCCTGTGCATCATCAACGGCCTCGACGTCGAGACCAACGGTCACGACACCGGGTCGCGGGCGACCTGGTCGGGCCGCTTGTCCGAGGGCCATCCGACGTTTGCAGCGTTTGCGGCGGGTGCCTTTGGCAAAGAACAGCCGATGGCGTTCATGAGCTTCGGCGGCTACGCCGAGACGGCTGGCATTGCACCGCGCGTGCGGGCTGCCGGCAACGCCATCAACGTGCTGGGCCGGCTGGCGTATCCCCAGCGCATGGACCCCAATACAGAAGAGTCGGGGTTCCATCACGCCAACGTGCAGACGATGATCGACACCGCTCAGGCGGGACGCGATCAGGGTCTGGCGGGCAAGCAGGGGCTTCCGAAGATCCGCACGGCGATCAACGCGATGTTCACCGCGCGTTCTGGCAGCAACGAACTCAAGCGCCTGCAGGAGTACCTGCCTGAGACGCTCGAGCAGGGGCTACGCGGTCAGGCACAGCTGGTCATTGCGGCCTACCGTGCAGGCATCTGCATCTCGGCCAACCTCGACACCGGTGGGTTCGACACCCACGGTGATCATGATGCCAGCCATATTCCGAATCTGCTCACCCTGCTCGACGGCGTGGACTTCTTCATGGAAGAGGCCGAGCGCCAGGGCGTCGCGGACAAGGTCCTGGTGTCCGTCGGGTCCGACTTCGGTCGCACGCCGTTCTACAACAACGGCATGGGCAAGGATCACTGGTCCATCACCAGCATGATGTTCATGGGCGCCGGCATCCCCGGCAACCGGGTCATGGGCGGAACCGACGCCCAGCACAGCGCGTACGGCGTGACGGCGACGGGCGAGGTCGACACCAACACCGCCGCGCGGCACATCCACCCCGCCGATGTTCAGTTTGCACTTCGCCGAGTGCTGGGGCTCGAGACCAGTGACCTCGCGGCGATGTTCCCACTGGAGCTCAAGGGCGAGCCGCTGCCATTGTTCGGTTGATCCTCGGTCGAACCCCACGACCATCCAAGCGGGCACTCCGGTTTCGACCGGGTGCCCGTTTCTCGTTGGTTCGTCTGCTGCACGCGGGCGAGCAGCGGCGAACCGGGGCACTCGCGCATCGGGCGCATGCTAACATTGGCGCCCCGTGATCACGTCGTGGCGTCGTTTCTCTTCTCGTTGCTGTTCGCTGTGATGGGATTCTTCTTCATCTTCATCGCGGCGTGCGCCGGCTACGGCTTCTATCGTGTGCTCAAATCGAGCGAGCGTGACCGCAAGTATCTGGCGGAGTCACGCGAGGACGCGCCGCTGCAACTCGCCCATCTCGGGGTCGCGCTGCAGCAGCTCGCTCGCGAGACCCGCACGCTTCGTATCAGCCTGGAAGCGCCGGTCCGCGACGTGGCCGAGCTGCGTCGCGGCCAACTCAACGCGACTGCCGAAGACCTCGACAGCTTTGACACCATGCTCATGAACGTCAGTCGGTCGATCGCCGAGTGGCTCGTGGGCGTCGATTCACTCAGCGACAACGATCGCCGGGCGATGCTCGATCATGGTGCGAATCCGGAGCCGATCCGCCAGGCGTTGACCTACGAGGGCTTCTCGTTCGAACGCCGCAACCTCAAGAAGGCTGGCGCACCCGCACTGGACGAACGGCTGCGGGCGATCATGCTCGAGCTCAGCAAGGTCGAGACGGCGCTGCAGGCGTCGCAGCGCGTGTATCGGTGAATACCGGCACAACTGCGGGTGGGATCAACAGCGGGTTGGAAGCACCGGCGGCGGTCCCGGCGAGGCGGATTGCCTGCCCAGCGCAGGGCGATCTGTTGTGGAACGCGACAGCTCTACTGGTGCGAAAAACTAGGCGCACACGTGATCGTGGGCTAGCTTGGCCGAAGTCGATCTGGCACGCGACTCGCTACGGATGACTACGACGCCGCAACTCGGCGTCACACCCCAAGCTGCCATGAACCCGCTCACGATTTCCATCCTGTTGCTGGTCTGCGCCGCCCTGATCACGCTCGCCTACGTCGTCGTCGACGAGCAGGCGTAGACCCCGCGGCATTGGCGCCCAAGCCCGTGGGCTACCTGCTGGCGGGCTACCGAGCGCCGGGCTGGCCATCGAGCGGGCCCGCGAAGTGGCGTCCAACCTCGCGGAAAGCCGCAATCGCAGCGTCGACGTCCGCCGTGGAGTGCCCGGCCGAGAGCTGGACCCGGATCCGAGCCTGGCCCTTGGGCACCACCGGATAGCAGAACCCGATGACGTAGATTCCGGCTTCGAGCAGCCGCGCGGCGAACTCCACCGCGAGCTTCGCGTCGCCGAGCATGATGGGGACGATCGCGTGGACACCCGGGCGGATGGCGAACCCCGCTTCGGTGATGCCCCGACGAAATCGCTGGGTGTTGGCCTCGAGGCGATCGCGGAGCTCCGTCGAAGCGGTGAGGAGCTCCAGTACCGCCAAACTCCCAGCAACGATCGGCGGTGCGAGGGTGTTGCTGAACAGATACGGCCGAGAACGATTGCGCAGTAGGTCGATCAACGGCGCACGGCCGCTGATGAACCCTCCTGACGCGCCGCCGAGCGCCTTGCCGAGCGTCGAGGAAATGATGTCGACGCGGCCCATGACATCGTTGTGTTCATGGGTCCCGCGGCCGGTCTTGCCGACGAAGCCCGTGGCATGGCTGTCGTCGACCATGACCATCGCACCGTACTTCTCGGCGAGATCGCAGATGTTCTGCAATCGCGCGATATCGCCGTCCATGCTGAAGACGCCGTCGGTGGCGATCATCCGCAGTCGCGCTGACTGCGTCTCTTGTAGCATCCGCTCGAGCTGATCGAGATCATCGTGGTCGTAGCGGTGACGCTGGGCCTTGCACAGGCGAATGCCATCGATGATCGACGCGTGGTTGAGGGAGTCCGAGATGATGGCGTCCTCGGGCCCGAGTAGCGTCTCGAACACGCCACCGTTCGCGTCGAAGCACGAGCTGTACAAGATCGTATCTTCGGTGCCGAGAAACTTCGCGACCGCCTCTTCGAGCGCCTTGTGGCGATCCTGGGTGCCGCAGATGAACCGGACACTCGAGAGTCCGTAGCCGCGATCTTCGAGCGCCGCATGAGCCGCGGCAATGACGTGCGGATGGCTCGACAGGCCGAGATAGTTGTTCGCGCAGAAATTCAGCACTTCGCGGCCACCGACGCGAATCGTCGCGCCTTGCGGCGATTGCAGCACACGCTCGTGCTTGTACAGCCCGGCGTCGCGAATTTCCTTCAGGATCGTGGCGTAGTGGTGACTGGCCTGCTCGAACATCGAGCAGGGAGCTTACAGCCCCCGGAGCCCAGTCTCGATCCGCGCAACCGTGCGATCGCTCAGGTTGGTCCAGTACAGGGCGGAGTCGCTGAAGTCGCCGTTGCCGTGCTGAAGCTGCGCGAAGCTCGAAATGCCGGGACCGACGTCGGAGAAGCTCCGCACGGTGGCGCTCGCGCCGGCGCCGGCGTACGGGGCGATGTGGACGGTGGCGGCACCGGGCACGCCGATCCATAGGTTACCGCCCTCATCGAACGCGAGGCCCCCGACCTCCTGGGTTGGATCGGCGGGGTCCCCGAACTCGACGTACAGCTCGGGCGTCGCGGTCAGCCCGTCCTGCAATAGACCGACGCGCCAGACCTGACCCACAGCGCCGACGTACAGCACGTTGGCGTCAGGGCCGAACGACAACACTGCGGGCCCGGTGACTTCGGTGGCCAGGACCCGAGACGTCAGGTCGTCGTCGGTGTAGCGCAGCAGGCGGCTGCCGCCGGGATCGACCAGGTACAGGTCGCCATCCGACGGCAAGACCATGTCGACAGCGCCCAAGGCTGTCAGATCGTCGAGCGCGTCGGTGACCGTGGAGAAAGCGTCGTTGTTGGGATTGTACGCGGATACCGCCCCCGGGGTCGACTGCGCGGCGTACAGCACATCGATGTTGTCATCGGAATCGGGCAGGTAAAGCGTGCCCCAAGCGATCCCCGCGGCCCCCTCCAGATCGTAGCGCGACTGGAACGAGCCATCGATGGCGAAGCGCGATATGAAGCCCTCACTGGACGACACCCACATATTCCCGTTGTCATCGAAGTCGAGACCTACGCTGGTGCCGAGCTGCTCGGGGTCGTCGACGAGTACGAGGAAGTCCTCGAAGACTGGCTCGAGTACGGTGATGCTGTAGTCGAACGTCGACTCGATGCTGTTGCGGATGGCCGTGATCCGCATCGTGATCACCTCGCCAACCGCGGCGTCGGCGGGTACCGGCACCTGAATGCTCGTGCCGTCGCCCTGCCAGACCACCGTCGGCCCAGCGACCTGCGACCACGAGAACTCGTCGGCCACGACGTTCACGACGACCGGCACGACCAAGCCGCCGAGCACGCCGCGGTCGTCATCCTCGGGATCAAAGGTCGCTCCGGGTTTGCACAGATCCTCGATACACTCGAGGCTGCCGACGCACTCACCACCGAGACACGGACAGTTCTCGTTGCCGTCGATGCAGCCCGGTGACGTTGGATTGTCGGTCGTCGACGAGGAGGTCATCGACGTCGACACTGTCGTTGTTGCCGTGGTCTCGCTCGAGGAGTCGGAGCCATCGTCGCCGTCATTCTCGGCGTCGTCCTTGCACGAGGCGAGCGCAGACACCGAGATGCAAGCGAATACCGTGAAATCGGCCAGGCGTTTCATCGTGACAAGACCCCCAAGGAGGACTCCATCCTAACCGCCTGGCGCGGTCCGTGGTGAAGCAACCGCGTGGGTGCGGCAAGCCCCAGCCGGATTCTCCCGCTGCCCTGCGGCGGCCCCCGCCGGGACGCTGCGTCTAGTGCTGCCCGTCGAGCGCGCCAGGAGTGCGTGCGAGCAACTCGCGGACGCGCGGCACCAGGTCGGCCGTCATCGCTGCGAGGTCGAAGGAGGGCTTCCAACCCCAGTCCTCACGCGCATTGCGGTCGTCGAGCGCGCGCGGCCACGAGTCGAGAATGGCCTGACGGGCTGGGTCGGGCGCGAAAGTAATGCGCACCCCGTCGATCGCCGTCGCAACGCTGTCGGCGATCTGCTGGGCGGTCGGGCTGAACGCCGCGATGTTGTAGATCGAACGGCGAAGGCTCGCTCGCGGCGCGTCGGCCAGCTCGACCAGCGCGCGCAAGCCATCGGGCATGTACATCAGCGGGATCCGCGAGTCCGCGCGGCAGAACGCTTCGTAGGCGCCACGACGTACGCCATCGACGTACATGAACAAGGCGTAGTCGCTGGTGCCCCCGCCAGGCAGCGCCGCGCTGATGAGACCGGGAAAGCGTACCCCGCGAAAGTCGAGGCCGAATCGGCGCTGGTAGTACTCGCCCAGCAGCTCGCCGGCGACCTTGGTGACGCCGTACATCGTCGTTGGACGCAGAGCCGAGTCGTCTCCGACGTACTCCGGCAAACCGGGGCCGAACACCGCGATCGTGCTGGTGAAGATCAGCTGCTCGATGCCCTTGGTTCGGCATGCCTCGAGCACGTTGTGGGTTCCGGTCTGGTTGACCGCGTAGGTCACCTGGGGGATCTGCTCGCCGCGCGCGCTGAGGATCGCGGCGAGGTGGTAGACCCGCGCGGGCGCCACTTCGCCCAGCAGTCCGGCCACGCGGTCGCCATCGGTCACGTCGAGTTGGTGCCACGGGACCTCGGCAGCCAGCCGATCGGGGCGAGGCCCGAGGTCGCTGCCGTGGACTTCGTGGCCGCGCTCGCGCAGCTCCGAAATCAAGTCTGAACCGATCTGCCCGCCTGCTCCCGTGACGAAGATCCGCATGCTTTGCACGCGACTCTATTCGGGCTCGGCGCAAAGGTCCACGCCGGCCGGACGGCGCTTTCGGGAGCGAGGTCAGCGAAAGAACGCGTTGCGTTCCGGGCCTTGGTAGGCGCGGTAGTCGATGGCCCAGGGCGTGACCTTGGTCTCGCCTCCGGCGCGCGTGATCGTCATCGCCATCGGGCGCACATCGCGGTAGTTGCTATCGGGCGGAAGGTCCTCGTTGGCGACCCCGCCGGCCGAGAACAGGGTCAGCAGTCGGATGTCGTCCTTGGGGTAGTGGTCGCGGAAACCCGCGTTGACCTTCTCGTGCCCGCGGACCAGCAGGTTGCAGCCAATGTGGCCCATGAACGCGCGGAACTGGAGGCGACCAAACGCGAACCTTGCGCTCGCGGCCTGGAGCTCCGCGGGCACGGTGTCCGCGCGGCTGGGGTCGCTCCACAGCATCTGGAATCGCATCTCGGGATCGTTGAGCGATCCCAAGTCGCGCCAACGCTCGGCCAGCAATGCGTCCCGCGGAATACCGCCGTGTACGAACATCATGTTGTCGTACAGCAGCACGTTGGGCATCTGCTCGAAGAAGGTCAGGTAGCGGTGGAACACCTCGTCGGGCACCAGCGACTGCAGCGAGCTGATGGTGTCGGAGGGCTTCACGCCGCCATAGATGCGGCCTTGGTATTCGATGTAGTACTCGTGGTTGCCGCGCAGCACGAAGACGTGCTCTGGCGCGGCAACGAACAGCTTGAGCACCCCGCGAAGGACCCCGTTGAGGGAGAAGCGCCCGCGGTCGATGTAGTCACCCAGGAGCACCAGGCGAACGTCGGGGTTCTGCTTGGGGTTGGTGCGGTAGGCCTTCACCTTTTCCATGAACTGCGACTGGGTCACGGCGGCCTTGAGGCAGCTGTAGCAGCCATGCAGATCGCCGAGCACGATCAGCTCATAGTCGCGGTTGTCGCGGGGCACCGCGTAGATGTGCCCGTCGAGGAACTCGGGGCCCTGCAGGTCCTGGACCCGCTGGTGTCCATCGAGGCGCCCGGCGCCGGCCCGACGTTGCTCCTGCCACTTGGCCTCGGCCTGATCGAGCACGGCGAGGTCGACCGAAATCTGCGCGCGAATCACTCCTGGATCGGGGGAGTAGTTGTGCTCGAATCCGGTGAAAAACGGATGATCTGTCGCGCCGATCGGCAGCTCGATGGGCCTGGCGATCTCGACGCGTTCGCCGACATCGACGGTGGGCTCCGGGATCCCCGGCTGGCCGAGCAGCGACGCGAGATCGTTGCGAAACTGTACTTCTGCGGGGTGAACGACGCCGTCGGCGTTGATGAACTCGTCCACCAGCCCGAGCAACGCTGCGCGGTTGTCGACCGTGAGCTGGCGAAACAGCTCGAAGCAGCGCAGCTTGAGCTTGGTCAGCACGAAGTGCTTGCTGTCCTCACCGTCGGCGACGACCTCGGCCATCAGCGAGCGCACTTCATAGTCGATCTGCTGGAACAGCTCGATGTAGTGCTCGTGCTGGCGCTCGATCTGCTCGAAACGGAGCTCGGCGTCGAGCGGGCCTCCGGCGTCGACGCGCGCGGTCACCAGCTTGCGCAGGATCGAGCGGATGAACGACTTCTCCGTGAGGTCGAAATCGTCGTCGATGTAGCCGCAAGTCGTCAGATAGAACAACACGGCCTCGACTTGCTGTTCGGCCACCTCGGGGTCGTCACTGAGCTGGATCATCTGCACCTTTCACGAAGCGGCCGAGACG
>CANLQR010000088.1 GCA_947492135.1 Deltaproteobacteria bacterium
TTGCTGGCCTGCTCGTCACGTACCCGAACCGAGCGCGCCCGGCCGTTGAGCTGATAGTGGACCTCGCGGGTACCGTCGGGCCGAAGCTCGCCGATCGATCGCATTCGGATGATCAGCGCCTTGCCGCGCTCGATCTCGACGGTGAACTCCTCGCCGAGTTCGATCGGCCCGAAAAACGGCCGCGTCGGCAGCACCGACACATCACTATGAAGCTCGCGGAACGCCATGAACTCGTCGAAGACCTTGGGATACAGCGCGGCCGACAGCAGATCGACCTCGCGAATGTGCGGGCCATAGGCATCGCGGAGGGTTCGACGCAAGGCGTCGAAGTCCACCGGTGGGAGACTCGCGCCGGGACGCCCCTCGATGGGCTCGCGTCCGTGCAAGATGCGGCTGCGCAACGGTTCGGGGAATCCACCATGAGGAACCCCAAGCGCACCCCAGAAGAACTCCACCACCGAGGTCGGCAGAGACAGGGTCTCGGCCCGCGCGAGGACGTCCTGCTCGGTGAGATCGTTCTGGACCATGAACTGCGCGAGGTCGCCCACGACCTTCGACGACGGCGTCACCTTGATGATGTCGCCGAGCAGCCGGTTGGCTTCGGCGTAGGAGCGCTTGATCGCCGGCCAGCGGTGCGCCAGACCCAGCTGCCGCGCCTGAAACTGGAGGTTGGTGTACTGACCGCCAGGCATCTCGTGAAAGTAGACGTCCGCGCTGCCGCTCTTGAGACCGGATTCGAACGGCGCGTAGAGCTGTCTGGCCTGCTCCCAGTAGTTCGCGAGCCCCTGGATCGACTCGAGCTCCAGCTCGCAGGCGCGAGGCGAGCCCTGCATCGCCGCAACGATCGCGCCCATGGCTGGCTGCGAGGTCAGGCCGGCCATGGGCTCGAGCGCAACATCGACCACATCAGCACCGGCATCCGCCGCCGCGAGCATCGACGCGACCCCGCTGGCCGCCGTGTCGTGGGTGTGAACATGCACCGGCACCTCGGGGAAAGCCTTGCGCAG
This sequence comes from Deltaproteobacteria bacterium, assembly GCA_947492135.1. Classification (GTDB taxonomy): domain Bacteria; phylum Myxococcota_A; class Polyangia; order Nannocystales; family Nannocystaceae; genus Xiheibacterium. The sequence goes on from CANLQR010000088.1 coordinate 1,008, forward strand.
CGCAGTCACCAACGCCGTCGCGGCACGGGGCTTGAGCAGGCCGGCCATGTCCTTGATCGCGAGCAAGTGGGTGCCGAGATCGACCAGCTTGCCCGCCAGATCGACGTAGTACTGCAGGCTGTACTTGGTGCGGCGTGGATCCGAGACGTCGCCCGTGTAGCACAGCGCCGCTTCGATCACCCCACCCGCGGCCCCGACCGCGTCGATCCCCAGCGCGAGATTGTCGACGTAGTTGAGACAATCGAACACGCGAAACACATCGATGCCGCGCTCACGTGCCACCTGCACGAAGCGATGCACCACGTTGTCGGGGTAGTTGGTGTAGCCGACCGCATTGGCGCCGCGCAGCAGCATCTGAAACGGGACGTTCGGTACCGACTCGCGCAACCGTTCGAGTCGATCCCAGGGACACTCGCGCAGGAACCTCAGTGCGACGTCGAACGTCGCGCCACCCCACATCTCGAGGCTGAAGCAGTTGGCGAGCGCGTGGGCAGTGGCCGGCGCGATCGCTGCCAGGTCGATCGTCCGAACCCGCGTCGCCAGCAACGACTGGTGGGCGTCACGCCACGTCGTGTCCATCAACAGCAAGCGCTCATGGTCCCGCACTGCCTTGGCAAACCCGGCAGGTCCGCGCTCGAGCAGCACCTGTCGCCATCCCGACGGTGGTGGAGACCGGGGTACGCTGGGGATCTGGGGCTCGAGCTGGCCCGGCGGCGCGGAACTCAGCACCGGCGTCGAGGGGCCATTGACCGCCGACGTCGCGAGGTAGCGTAGCAGCCGCTGCGCACGGTTGAGCCGGCGGGGAAAGCGAAACAACCGCGGGGTTTCGTCGAGGAATCCGGTGTCGACGCGGCCCGCGAGAAATCGTGGATGCGTGAGTACGTTCTGCAAAAATGGAATGTTGGTCTGCACGCCGCGAACGCGAAACTCGGCCAGCGCGCGATGGAGCTTCTGCGCCGCCGCGGGGAAGTCGAGCGCACGACCGATGACTTTGGCCAGCATCGAGTCGTAGTGCGGCGAAATCTCGGCACCCACGTACCCCGAACCGGCATCGATGCGGATCCCGAAGCCTTCGCCCGGTCGAAACACCTCGATCTGGCCGGTGTCGGGCTGAAAGCTTCGCAGCGGGTCTTCGGTGGTGAGTCGACACTGGATGGCGAACCCGCGCACCTCGATGCGCTCCTGCACCAGCCCGAGTTCGCCCAGCGTCGTGCCGCCGGCCACGAGGATCTGGGTCTGCACGAGGTCGATGCCGGTCACCTCCTCGGTGACGGTGTGCTCGACCTGGATCCGCGGATTCGCCTCGATGAAATAGTGTTGGCCCCGGGGGTCCACCAGAAACTCGAAGGTCCCTGCGTTGCAGTAGCCGACCATCTTCGCCATGCGAACGGCGTCGGTCAGGAGCCGCTCGCGGACCGCGACGTCGAGATTCACGGCCGGCGCGATTTCGACGATCTTCTGGTGGCGGCGCTGCACCGAGCAGTCACGTTCGTACAGGTGGATGACCTCGCCCGAATGGTCACCGAGGATCTGCACCTCGATGTGCCGCGGATGCTCGACGTAGCGCTCGACGAACACCGATCCATCCCCGAACGACGCTTTGGCCTCGGAGGTCGCGCGGGCAAACCCGTCGTCGAGATCGGCGGACGTCCGCACGACCCGCATGCCGCGCCCGCCACCACCCTTGGCCGCCTTGATCATCAAGGGGTAGCCGAACTCCTCGGCGAAGGCGCGGATGGGACCCACCCCCTCCACCGCAGTTGCGGTGCCGGGGATCACTGGCACTGATGCCCGCGTCGCAAGCTCGCGACCGGCGGTCTTGTCACCCAGCGAATCGAGGATCTCAGGGGAGGGTCCGACGAACGTGATGCCGGCTGCCGCACACGCCCGTGCGAAGTCGGCACGCTCCGACAAGAACCCGTAGCCGGGGTGAATCGCATCGACGCCGTTGGCCCGAGCGATCTCGATGATGTCGTCGATGTCGAGGTAGGCCGCGACTGGGGCCTTGCCGCGGCCGACCAAGTAGGACTCGTCGGCCTTGTAGCGGTGCAAGTGGAGGCGATCCTCGAAGCTGAAGATCGCGACGGTTCGCACGCCGAGTTCAGTCGCCGCGCGGAACACCCGGACGGCGATCTCACCGCGGTTTGCACACATCAACTTGCGGATCGGGCGGCGGACGTGCAGCATTCGACGCCTTAGGGTGCCGTGCCGAGCGCCGGCTTTCAACTAGCAGTCGGTATCGGGCCGGCGACTTGGAGACGGCCGCAATGTCGCCTCCGTCGCTAAGGCGATGCGGGGCTGACCGCACCACGGATTGGGCCGGTTCGCCAACCCGCAGGGCCCGCGAACGAGCCGGCCACGATCCGAACCGATCGCGCCTCGACCGTCTCGCTCATGCACAGCTCGAGCACATTGTCGTCGCTGGTGTCGGTGCCATTGCCCAGCGTGTCGTCGAATCCGGTGGGATGCACGCTGCGGCCATCGGCAAGCTCGACCTCGATGAGTGCCAGGTCGTCGTCTCCCACATCGAGGACATCGTCGCTCCAGTACGTGCGAATGATCTGTGCTGAACCGCCGCACGCACCCCCACCGGCCTGCGCGCCGCGCATGGCCACGAGCCGCGGCCCGTCCTCGTAGGCAGAGATCTTCGCAGACGCGCCGAGCAGCGGCCCGCCGCGTTCGTCCCAGATGCGCTCGATGATCACGACGTCGGTGGGGATCCGGCCAGCAGGCTCGCCGAAGTCGCCCCACAGCGTGACGGTGCGATTCTCGTCGTCCTCGCTCGCAGGTGCGAAAACCGCACTGGCGGCTCGAACGCGCGACCCGTCGCTCAGCACGACCATGAACGCGCGCCCCACCAGACTGGTCGCGTCGAGCTCACGATCGAAAACCAAAACGATTGCGTCCGCGGGTGCCCGATCGCGCTGCGCATCGCGCGAAAAATGAGCCGAGAGGATGCCGGCGACGCTCGCGGGTGCCGACGGTGGGCTCGAGACCATGTAGTCGAGCTGTCCGGTCGGCTGCCAGCATCCGGCGACGCCGAGCCACAACACCGCTGGCCGTGACCACGATGGGACTGGTCGGAGCAGCATCGCCGCGCAGCATACCGCCTTGCGCCGCGGCAAAGGCACGTCCCTGGTCTATGCTGGCCCGCGATGCTGCACCTGCATACGCGCACCGAGCCGGCCTGGGGCGAGGCTGCACTCGGGCACCTGCGCGAGATCTTGCTCGACCACGCGCACTGCGAGAAAAAGGCAGCCTCGACCGCGATCGGTCTGATGTTTCGCTATCCCGACCGGCCAACGCTGGCGATTCCGTTGGCCCAGCTCGCGCGCGAGGAGCTCGAGCACTTCGAACAAGTCACCGTCCTGATGCGGGCCCGGGGTGGCGAGCTTGCCCGCCAGACCCCGTCGCCCTACGCAGCCGAGCTCCTGGCAGGCTGCCGAACCCATGAACCCTCGCGGGCAGTCGACACCCTGTTGTGCTGCTCGCTGATCGAGGCCCGCAGCTGTGATCGCATGCAGGTGTTGCACCGCGCCCTGGTCACCGCGTGCAACGCCAAGCACCCCGACGTCGACGACGCTCTGGTCGAGCTCTACGAGAGCCTGCTCGCCTGCGAAGCCCGCCATCACGGCGCCTATGTCGAGCTCGCACGCACGCTCGGGGATCGAGCCGAGGTCGATCGCCGGCTCGATGAGCTCGCGGCACACGAAGCCCGCGTCCTCGCCGGCGCGCCGCAGATGGCGCGACTGCACGCGACGCTCTAGCGTGGCGCGCGGCGAACTAGGTTCCCAGGACCTTGCGCGGGAACAGCTCGACGGCGAAGCAGTCCGAGGCGCCAGGAACATAGCGAAGCGTCACGCTGGCGCCGGGCTCGAGGCGCGCCCAGTGGTCGCTCGGACAGGTCTCGACGAAACGATGCACGCGGGTCCGCTGGGGATCCCGCTCGCGATACGCCAGCTCGGTCGAAGGTCCGTCGATCGGCAGGTCGGCCTCGACCACCACCGTCATGATGTCGTGGGCGAACAACCGCCGGGTCCGATCGACCACTCGTGCGCCAATCGACTCACCTCGGCCCAGCGCCCGGCGACGACGCCGCGAGGCGAGCAACAAGATCGTCGCGTTGCGCAGACCGACCGTGGTCACGAACGCTGGCGCCAAGCTGGTCAGGATCACCATGACCATGCCGGCGTCGGTGCCGACGTCGGAGTTGGCCAAGATCGGCGAGATGAACCCACCCGCGAGCACCACCCCGAGCCCAGCGAGCAGTGCCCAGAACAGCACCGAGAGCCGATCGTGCGACAGCTCGTCCTTCGCGCGGCCGATCGCCCGCATGGTGGCGAGCATCGCCACGACACCACTCACGACGACGACGAAGATCGCAAGGGCCCAGAGCATGACAATAGCTTGCCGCACGCTGGCCAAACTCGCCAGCTCGCCAGGGTAGTCTTGCCGGCGAGCGGTCCAGCAGCGTTGACCCTGGACCGCCACCGATGCAACCATGGCGACCGCCATGGAAGCTCCTCGGCCATTCCGCGTGCTCGGTGTTCAGCAGATCGCGGTGGGCGCCCCCGACAAGTCGGAGCTGCGCCGACTATGGGTCGATTTGCTGGGCGTCGAGCGCCACGGCGAGTTTCGCAGCGAACGCGAGAACGTCGACGAGGATATTCTCGTCGTCGGCGAGGGCGCAGCACGGGTCGAGATCGACTTGATGATGCCCATCGACGCCGCCGCGAAGCCCCGGGTCGACGTGCCGGCGCTCAACCACATCGGTCTGTGGATCGACGACCTGCCTGCGGCGGTGGCGTGGCTCGCGGCCCGCGGTGTGCGCTTCACGCCGGGTGGGATCCGCCGCGGCGCGGCCGGACATGACGTCTGCTTCATCCACCCCAAGGGCGCGCCCGAGGCGCCTCAGGGTGGTTGTGGCGTGCTGATCGAGCTGGTTCAGGCGCCGCCGGGGCTTTCCCCTCTGAGCCGCCTCGGACCCGACTGAGTTCCTCGCCGGCGGCTCGAATCATCGCTTCGACATCAGCAGCCGCAGCACGTACCAGAACAGCAGCGCGACTGCGGAGAACAGCGCGAGCGCGGCGGCGACGTGCTGGGTGGTGCGATACGTCCGCAGGACGTTCGACGTGTAGAACAGGATGTAGCCCGACGCGAGCACGATCATCCCGACGCTGAACACCGTGCCGAGCTGGAAACCGAAGATCAGACTCGAGGCGACCAACCCGACCGCAGCCGTGGCCGCAACCGACAACGTCCCGCGCATGAACGAGAAGTCCTTCTTGCTGATGAACACATAGGCGGTCATCGCGGCGAACATTGCCATGGTCGTCACCGCGGCCGTGATGATCACGTCACCACCGACGAACGTTCGCGCGATGTAGATCATCGGCACGAAGATCAGCGACTCCGCGATCGTGTAGATGATCAGCCCCATGTACTGGGTTCCGATCGACGTCGCGTTGGACGCCCAGCGATCGGCCACCCAGCTCACGGCGACAAACGCGAGCAAGACCACGCCCCACGAGGCACGACTCGCAATCATCGACTGGGTCAGCACGCCGATGAACGGCATCATCTGCAGCACGGTCGAGAGGATCACGAACACCGCGATCGCACCTGCGAGGTGCAAGTAGGTGCGCTCGATGAAGCGAGCACGCGCCTGCGGCGAGGCCTGGGCGGCGATCATGTCCTCGTCGACTGCGCCTGCGAAGCGCGGTGCGGACATCGACGCGGGCTGCTGTTGCGGGTAGCCCTGCTGCTGCTGCGGGTAGCCCTGCTGCTGTTGCGGGTAGCCCTGCTGCTGTTGCGGGTAGCCCTGCTGCTGCTGCGGGTAACCCTGCTGCTGCGGGTAGCCCTGCTGTTGCGGGTAGCCCTGCTGCTGCTGCGGGTAGCCCTGCTGCTGCGGGTAGCCCTGCTGCTGCGGGTAGTTCGGCGATGGGTAGCCCGGTTGCGGCTGCTGAGGATAGTTGGGCTGGTTCATCGGTCGGTTCTCCGTCCGGCCGCAGCACTGCAAGCCACGGGCTCGCGCCCAAGCCACGGGATTTCCCACGCACCGGCCCGCGCGCCCGACGGTGCGTGCCCGACTTGGGCGGGCGCGCGACCACTTGGGCACGCACGGGCCGCCCCTTGTGCCGACCGCGCTGGATCGTTTCACCCGGCTTTGCGAAGCTTCCGCGGAATGACTGGTCGTCGCAGTTTCTATCCCGAGCTCGAGCCCTTCGACAGCGGCATGTTGCCGGTGTCGAGCCTGCACACCCTCTACTACGAGCAGTCGGGCAACCCAAAGGGCAAGCCGGTGGTCTTCATCCACGGCGGGCCCGGTGGTGGCACCGACCCCAAGCAGCGCCGGTTCTTCGACCCCGCGGTGTACCGCATCATCTTGTTCGACCAGCGCGGCTGCGGCAAGAGCACGCCCCACGCCTCGCTGGTCGACAACACGACCTGGCACCTGGTGGCGGACATGGAAGCGCTACGCGAGCACCTCGGCATCGCGCGCTGGCAGGTTTTCGGTGGCTCGTGGGGCAGCACCCTGGGTCTCGCCTACGCACAGAAACACCCCGACCGCACCACCGAGTTGGTGTTGCGCGGCATCTTCATGCTCCGTCCTGCCGAGCTGGCGTGGTTCTACCAGCAGGGCGCCAGCGCGCTGTTCCCCGACGCGTGGGAGCAGTACCTCGCCGCGATTCCCGAGGCCGAGCACGGCGACCTGGTGGGTGCTTACCACCGGCGTCTGACCTCGTCCGATCCCGCGATCCAGCTCGCGGCCGCCAGAGCGTGGAGCGTATGGGAGGCCAGCACCAGCTTTCTGATCCCGAGCGACGACTTCATCCATCACGCCGGCCAAGATGTCTTTGCCACGGCCTTCGCCCGCATCGAGTGCCACTACTTCGTCAACCGGGGATTTCTCGAGACCGAAGACCAGCTGGTTCGCGACGTCTCCAAGATCCGCCACATCCCTGGGATCATCGTACAGGGGCGCTACGACGTGGTGTGTCCCATGACCTCCGCGTGGGATCTGCATCGCGCCTGGCCCGAGGCCAAGCTCGAGATCGTCGGAGACGCCGGACACTCCGCCTACGAACCGGGGATCTTGCACACACTCATCGAAGCCACCGACAGCTTCCGTTCGCGTGGCGCCTAAAAGCTCCCCGGTGACTGAACTCGCCCCACAAGAGAAAGCGCTACACCCTGTGGAAGGCCGCGCCGACCTGTATCCCGACCTCGAGCCGTACCACACCGGGATGCTGGCGGTCAGCGAACTGCACTCGCTGTACTACGAGGAATCAGGCAACCCCCAGGGCAAGCCGGTGGTGTTCTTGCACGGCGGCCCCGGTGGCGGCACGGAGCCCCGGCAGCGCAGCTTCTTCGATCCCGCACGCTATCGGATCGTGTTGTTCGATCAGCGGGGGTGCGGCCGGAGCATCCCGCACGCATCGCTCACGGACAACACGACCTGGCACCTGGTCGATGACCTCGAAAAGCTGCGCGAGCACCTCGGCATCGAGCGCTGGCAGGTCTTCGGTGGTTCGTGGGGCAGTACGCTCGCGCTGGCCTACGCCCAGGCCCACCCCACCCGGGTCCTCGAGCTGGTGATGCGCGGCATCTTCACCTTCGCCCAGGACGAGATGGACTGGTTCTACCGCACCGGAACGCGGCAGATGTTTCCCGATGCGTGGGCTGCCTTCGAAGCCCCGATTCCACTCGCCGAACGTGATGATCTGATCGGCGCCTATCATCGGCGCCTCATCGGCGGCGACCGCCGCGATCGCGAAGAAGCGGCCCGGGCATGGAGCACCTGGGAGTGCAGCGTCGCGATGCTTCGCCAAGATCCCGAGCTCATCGCCCACTGCGATGATGTCGCGTTCACGATGGCGTTCGCGCGCATCGAGTGCCACTACTTCGTGAACCGCGGATTCCTCACCCACGACACTCAACTTCTCGACGGCGTCGGGAGCCTGCGCCACATCCCAGCCGTCATCATCCATGGGCGCTACGACACCATCTGCCCGCTACGCAACGCCTGGCGCCTGCACCGGGCATGGCCCGAGGCCGAGCTTGTCGTCGTCGAGGCCGCCGGACACTCCGCCAATGAGCCGGGGATCGCGGCCGCGCTGCGGGCTGCGACCGACAGGTTCGCAGCGCGCTAGTCCCGAGAGAAGATCGTGCGGCAGCCCGAGGCGTTCGGCGGCCTTGGGGCGCCCGTTGACGATCGCGCCCAACGGGCGCAAGCATCCCTCCCATGACGCGCATCGTTGCTTTGCTCGCGATCACCGTGGCCCTGGGCTGCCATCACGCCCAGCCGACCACGACCCCATCCACCCCCGGCACCACGCCGAACGCCGGTGTCGCGACGATCGACGGCGAACTGGTCGCGGTCGCGTCACAGCCGGGCGCGGCGATCAAGTTCAAGCTCCGCGTCGATCAGACCGGGCGCATCGTCAAGGAGTCCCTCTACCACAACGCGGTGGGCACCGTCCCGGCCGAGATCCGCACCAAGGCCGAGCAACGCTGGGCGGGTGGCACGATCGTGCGCTACGAGCTCGAGCGCTACAGCGATCACGGCCGCGTACACGAGGTCGAGGTCAAGACCGCCGAAGGTGTCACCTGCGAGCTCGCCGTGAAGGCCGATGGCACCGAACTCTACCAGGAGTGCGGACTCGACGTGGACAAGCTGCCCGCAGCCGTCGCCGCGAAGATCGCCGAGATTTTTCCCCAGGGTAAGGTGCTCGAGGCGGAGACCAAGCGCGGCCCATCGACCGATGAGCTGACCGTCGAGGTCGAAGCCGGTGGCCAGGAGTTCTATCTGCGGATGAGCCCTGACGGCACCGTGCTCGCGAAACTGGTCCGGATTCCGGCGATCTTCGAGGTCCCGGTGCAATGATTCGGGACGCTCGTGCCGGTGGCACGAGCGCGTCGCGAGGGACCTGCAGGACTCGAGTTGGCTGGTCGATCAGCCGCTCGGCGCGCCGCCGCCAGCGTACGTCAGCGCGTAGCCGGTCATGTCGCTGTAGGTGTAGGGACCGACCAGTCCGTTGTACGTGGTGACCTCGCCGGTGGTCTTATCGACCCGGTGTGCGGCGCTGCCGACCGTCCAGACGTAGCCGTAGTAGTCGATGCTGACGCCGAAGGCGCTCGGCACCGGGAGGTTCGCCACCGGCAGGAGGGTTTCGCGGTCGATGCCGATGATCGAGCCGCCGCCAGCCATCCACAACAGTCCGTCCTCGCCGCGCTCGGCCATGCAGCCGGCATAGCCGCCGCCATTGCCCTGCGTCCACAGCTCGGTCGCGGGATCGAAGCGCCCAAAGCTCGATGAGCAGGCCCACACGTAGCCGTCGGAGTCGACGGTCATGCCGTAGCTGCTCGTCGGCACTGGCCACATCGACACCTCCATATCGTCGAGGGCGACCCGCACGAGCATCACGCCACCGAGCTTGGTACCCCAGAAGTTGCCCTCGCCGTCGACGGCGCCGCCGTAGATTCCATAGTAGTCAGACGGATAGCCCTGCAGCGTGACCATATCGACGACGGCACCATCATCACCGTCGAGGAGCAGCACGTCGGTCGTCCCGCTGGTGCCCGACGTCCACAGCTTCGAATCGACGTAGGTGCAGGTGTTCAGATCGAACTCGCCTTGGGTCCACGCGACGGGCCGTTGACTGATGTACGGGAACGGCGAATACCAGGCGACGCACTCCTCTTCGCCCCACGGAAGCGCGATCGCGTCGGTCGACGTCTGGATGCCCGGCTGGCCGTTGCTCTCCTGACAGCGCTCCTCGGCCGCATAGATCTTGGTGACACCGCCGCTGCGGTTCGCCACCGCGACGTCGCCCTCGAGGTTCACGCTGGTGCGTGACGGGCTGCCGATGCTGTCGGGCCGCACGATGAAACGGCCGACCTCGGTGACGGTCGCCGTGTCGATCTTGCTGATCGTCCCCTGTGAGCTGTTCGCGGCCCACAGGTACGAGAAGTCGGGCTCGTCACCACCGCCCTTGCCACCCATAGAGCATGGCGAATTCGGCGCGTCGGGCAGGCCCCCCACGTCGAAGATCGAACCCTCGGCGGAATCGTCGTTGCTGTCGGAGGCAGAGACCGGCGCGGTGCCGCTCGTGCCCAACGTGTCCGATGCGCTCGCGGACGTCGTAGCCTCGGTCGCGGACACGGAGTTCGAGGTCGTCTCGGCCAACCCGGTGCTCGCAGAGCTTGTGCCGCTCGCTTCACTCGCGCTGCCCGTGCCCGTGCCCGCGTCACCGCAGCCGCCGGTGCAGCCGAGCCCGAAGGCGATACCCCCGATGAGTTTGTAGTTCGCCATGGTCGTGTCTATGCCGTCCTCACGGTTTCACCTTCGCAGGCCTACGAGAAAGCCGCAATCGTTTGTGAGCGCCTCGACGCCCGCAGGCTGGGCCGGGCGTCAGCTCAGTGATCGCGGCTGCGCGCGTTAACGGACAGCGGGAACTCTAGCCCACCGGGGCCTGCGCTGCTGGCAGGTACTCTTGCGCGCCAGCGGGCCCGCGCCGTCGAGCAGCGCGACGAGGCTGGGCTCGTCTTGCTCGTCCATGTTGTTGGTGTCGCCAGCGACGATGGTGGTCCCGCGGGACCATGCGCGGGTGAGGGATTATCCGGCGTTGCGAGACGCCGCAACCCTGGCATCGGCGTCACGATCGGGTCGCCACAGCCAGCGACTTCGCTTGGTCCGGTCGTTGCAAAACCGGGTCGCATGCATCGTATTGTGCTCTCCCTCCCGCTTGCTGCGTTCGCTCTGATCGCCACCGAGGCCCACGCTGGGGTCCGCGAGTGCGGCGGCATTCACGTCGATGCGAGCACGCGGTGCGAGCTGACCTATGAAACCTCGTGCGAAGGCAGCTGCGATCTGGGGGCCGCGCTTTCTGCGTGCGCCGCCGATCTGCAGGCCGCCTGCAGCGGAACCTGCGATATCACCGCCGACATCGACTGCACCACCTCGTGTGGCGGCGCCTGCGAAGCCGAATGCATCGCCGATCCCGGCGCATTCGATTGCAGTCTCGCCTGCCAGGGCGACTGCACCGGCGGCTGCGACGCGCGCTGCGAGGGTGACGCCGACGGCGACCGCTGCGTCGCCAGCTGTGAGGCAAGCTGCTCGGCCGAGTGTGATGCGAGTTGCGAGGCCTCGCCGCCGGACGCGGATTGCGTGGCGCAGTGCGAGTCCTGCTGCGGTGGATCGTGCACGGCCGAGGTCAACTTCGACTGTCAGATCGACTGCCAGGCCGACGGATTCGCCGACTGCCAGGAGGCGTTCACGAGCGACTGCGTGGCCACCTGCGCGACCGACGGCAGCTTGTTCTGCGACGGGCAGTACGTCGCTGCTGCGGACCTCGACAACTGCGTCGAGGCGCTCGAGGCCCGCGGCGTCGAGGTCGACACCTCGTTCGACTTCGAAGGAAGCGGCGATCTCTTCTGCGCAGTCAGCCCCAGCTCGAGGGGGTTCGGCGTGCTGCTCGGCCTGCTCGGCCTGGGCCTGGTCGCTTCGGGTCGCGGGCGTCGCCGCGCCGGTTGATCCGGACATTCGTCCTGCGTGGTCGTCGGCTCGGGGGGCTCGGCGGCTCGGCCTTGTGCGCATGTTGTGCAACCTGGTCCAGATGGCTCGCGTCGGGGCCGTGGGCCGCGCATGCTGCCGAGTCGTGAACCGCCCCGCCAGACGACTCGCGAGCCTCGTAGTGATCACTGCCGGTTGCGCCGCGGTCGACCCTGACGGGCTACAGACCACCGGCGGATCCACCGCCTCACTCACCTCGGAATCAAGCTCGTCGGGTGGCGCCACGGGCTCCTCGAGCGGTGTCGTCGACGACACCTCAACCGGTGCAACGTCGACTGCCACCGGCTCGTCGGGCCCCGACCCGCTCGAGGACACCACTGCCGCCGACGGCGCGCCGATCTTCGACGTGGGCATCGTCCCCGATTCGCCCGCGGATCAGCCGGCACCCCCGACCGACATCGACGTGGTGATCACGGCCGACAACGCCTACGCGTTCGGCTATGGGGACGAGTCGATGATGGCCACCTACTTCGGTGGCGTCGCCGCGGTGACGGCTGGCGAGATCTTCAACTGCGGTCCGGGCCCCGAGCAATACGCGGTGCCCGCCCAGGACACCGCGGAGTACCTGTACATCGTCGCGTACGGCGACACGGCCACCACCCAGGGGGTGATCGGTCAGTTCCGTCGAGTCAGCGATCGACCCGAGGGCGCGGCGGGTGAGGTCGTCTACACCGGCGATGTCGGTTGGGAGGTCTGCGCCACCGGGGTCGACTACAACGCCGGCGACGCAGCGCCGCTGCTCGAGGTCATCAACGAGCAGATCGAGCTGTGCAACCAAGGCCAGACCGATCCCGAGACCACCAGCGTCGGCTGGGTCGACGAGATCGGCACGGCAGTCGGCGCGCTCGCCGTGGGCGAGACCAACGAAACCCCGTATGTGGGTGGCGCAATGCCGGGCAACGAGTTCCCGCTGGTGTGCCAGGCCATGATCGACGCCGCAGCGAAATGGATGTGGTTCAACTGGGATCCAGAGAACATCGTGTGGCCGGCACAGTCGCCGTTTCTGTACCCCGGCGGCGCGGGCAATCCGATGCACGACTTCATGATCTTCCGGCTCGCCACCGAGGTGCTTCCTGCGCCCCCGGCGGGCTAGGAGCCTGACCCTCAACCCTTGGGTCGAGCCGCCTCGAGTTGCTCCACCACGAACGCGAGCACCCAGGCGTGCTCGTCGAGCGCCGAGTAGCGGCCGGTCGTACCGCTGTGCCCCGAACCCATCTGCGTTCGCAGCAACAGCGGCGCGTCGCCCGTCGTGGTGGCCCGCAGCTTCGCGACCCACTTGGCCGGCTCCCAGTAGCCCACCCGCGGATCGTTGTAGCCCGCGGTGACCAGCATCGCGGGATACTCGCGTGGCGCGACGTTGTCGTACGGCGAGTAGCCCGCCATCACGGCCAGCTGTGCGGCGACCTCGGGGTTTCCCCATTCCTCCCATTCGGCTGCGGTCAGCGGTAGCGTGGCGTCTTCCATCGTGTTGATCACATCCACGAAGGGAACCTCCGCGACCACGGCAGCAAACAGGTCGGGACGCATGTTCACCGACGCCCCGACCAGCAGACCGCCCGCACTGCCGCCCATGATCGCCAGCTGATCCGTCCGGGTGTCGCCGCGGGCGATGAGAGCTTCGGCAACGCGGATGAAGTCGGTGAAGCTGTTGACCTTGGCTGCGAGCTTGCCACCGTCGTGCCACGCCTTGCCAAACTCGCCACCGCCGCGGACATGCGCGACCGCGATGGCGATGCCGCGGTCGAGCAGCGGCAGATCGCCTCGCGAAAAGTCGGCGTCCGAACTCGAACCATAGGCGCCATAGCCACGCAGCACCAGCGGCCCGGGACCTGGCGCGTCGCGCCGCCGCACGAGCGTGATCGGGATCGCCGTGCCATCATCGGCGGTCGCATCGAAGCGCTCGAGCACGAGCGCGGAGGCGTCGAACTCGGGCACCGGATCTTGCTCGAGCACTGTCAGGACCTTGCGGTCCATTGCAAATGCCAGCGTCGACGGCGGCGACACCGGTGAGCTGTAGCCCAGACGCAGCTGCTTGCTGTGGAACTCGGGATTGTCGTCGACGTAGGCTTGATAGGCGGCGTCGGGCCAGGTGATCGCATGGCGCGCGCCACCCTCGAGCGGGTGGATCCAGATCTGCGGCAGACCCGATGCGCGGCCGCTGACCACAACGTGGTCCGCGAAGACGTCCACGCCCGTGAAGGTCTCGCCCGCAGCGGGTGTGGCGAACCGCCGCCAGGGCGTATGGCCGGTCTTGGTCAGGACCGCCTCGCGTACCTCGAATTCGGGGGCGCCCTCGTTGGTCCGCATGAACAACCGATCGCCGTGATGTTCGACGTCGTACTCGATGCCCTGACGGCGGGGCTCGAGCACGCGCCACGCAGCCTTGGGCCGCTTCGCGTCCATGATGTGAACCTCGGAGGTCAACGCGCTGGTGATCACCAGCTGCAGCCACCGATCGTCCCGTGAGCGCGCGACGGACAGCGAGAAGCGAAGATCATCCTCTTCGCGCGACAACACCGGCGCCCCGCCGCTGCCGGGCTCGTTGCGCCACAACTGGTATTCGCGATGCGCCTCGTCGAGCCGCGTGGTCCACAGCGTCCGCGAATCCGCTGACCACGCCATCGACGCGCCCGCTGGCTCGTCGAGTTCGTCGATCGAGCGTCCGGTCGCGATGTCGATCACCAACACCCGGTAACGCTCGTCACCGCTGGTGTCCTCTCCCCAGGCAAGACGCTGGTGATCGGGAGACACCGTGAAGCCCCCGACATCGTAGTAGTCATGGCCCCTGGCGCGGAGGTTGGCATCGAGCACGACCTGCACCGGACCCGCCCCGACTGCCGTGCGCTCGACCACCCAGTACTCGGTGCCCGCGACCCTGCGGGTCACGTAGTCGAACCCACCGTGGCGCACGGGAGGATCGCGATCATCGCCGACCACCCGAGCGCGCATCTCGGCCACCAGCGCGTCGTGCAGCGGGGTCAATGGTTCGAGTATCTTGGCCGCGAACGCGTTCTCGGCGTCGAGATACGCTCGGGTGCGCGGGTCGTCGCGGTTGCGCAGCCAGGCGTAGGCGTCGACGAAGGTCCGCCCGTGCCGCACCGTGGTCACCGGTTCGCGCGCGGCAACCGGCGCGCTCGGCTTCGCCGCGGGTGTCGCGGGCGTGTCGACCGTTGTCGTAGGACTCGGGGGTCGACAGCCAGCGGCCGCGGCTGCGGCTGCGAGGATCCACGCCCCGTGCGACCTGCGACTGCGCATCGCCGCTAGCCGCCCTGCAGCCACTGCGCAGCTTGTCGCGCATAGTAGGTGAGGATCACATCGGCGCCCGCACGACGGATCGCCGTCAGGCACTCGAGCGCGGCCTTTCGCTCGTCGATCCATCCGCGTTCACCTGCGGCCTTGAGCATCGCGTACTCGCCACTGACCTGGTACGCGGCCACCGGTAGCGCCGTCGCTTGGCGCACCAGCGCAATGACATCGAGATAGGCGCCCGCCGGCTTGATCATGATCATGTCAGCGCCCTCGGCCTCATCCAAGGCGACCTCGCGCAGCGCCTCGCGGGCGTTGGCGGGGTCCATCTGGTAGGTCTTCTTGTCTCCGTGGCGCGGCGCGCTGTCGAGCGCCTCGCGGAACGGTCCGTAGAACGACGAGGCGTACTTCGCCGTGTACGCGAGGATGGAGACCTCGGTGAAGCCCTCGGCATCCAGGGCATCGCGGATCGCACCGACTCGACCATCCATCATGTCGCTGGGCGCGATGATGTCGGCGCCGGCCCGCGCCTGGGCCACGGCCTGCTTGCACAGCACCTCGATGGTCTCGTCGTTGAGGATGCGGCCATCGGCCGCGACGATCCCGTCGTGACCATCGCAAGAGTAGGGATCCAGGGCGACATCGGTGACCAGCATGAGGTCTGGCCAGCGCGCCTTGAGGGTCGCCACCGTGCGCGGGATCAGCCCGTCGGGGTTGAACGACTCGCGCCCGTGCGGCTCCTTGAGTTCCTCGGCGATCGCGGGGAACAGCGCGATCATCTTGACGCCGACGGCGCGGGCCTGCTCGACTTCGGCAAGCAGCCCCGCAGGTGACAGCCGCGCGCAACCGGGCATCGACGCGATCGGCACATCATGCTGGGCCGCGTGGATGAACAGCGGATAGATGAAGTGCTCGGGTCCAAAGGTCGTCTCGCGACAGGCCGCCCGGATGGCGTCGGACTTGCGATTGCGCCGCGGCCGTGGACGTTGGGCAAAGTGAACCATGAGCGGTGCCCGACGCTAGCACGGCGCGGCAACGCGGCGCAGCGACCTGCGCTGCGAGACCCACGCGGTGTCGGCAACGGCGAACCTCCACGGCAAGCAGCGATGCGCAGGCTCGGCGTAGTCGATCCCGACCCGCGGCCCTACGAGCACACCGGCGGGAACCTCGCCCCGCTCGATGCTCAAGCCGCGGGGCTGGTACAGCGGGTGATCCGACCAGGTGAGGTCCAGGCCCAGGGCTGCGGCGACCTTTCCCGGCCCGGTCAGCGTCACGGGGCCGGTCTTGCCGCCACGACGGCGGCTGACCGTCGCCATCCCTCGAATCGGCTCGCACGCGCGCACCAAGACCGCAGCCGCGTCGGCGTCACCTCCGGTGACGATGTTGAACAGGTGGTGCAGGCCATAGCAGAGATACACGTACGCGTGGCCGCACGGACCCCATAGCGCTGCATTGCGGGCGGTGCGACCAGCGCGAGCATGGCACGCGGTATCGCCCGGCCAGCGATAGGCCTCGACCTCTGTGATCTTCAGCGCGACTCCGCCGCGCTGCACGACGGCCCCTAGCAGATCCCGCGCGACCTCCACGACATCGCGGTCGTAGAAACTCTGCGGCAGCGTCATGCCCGGCCGCTTCTAGAGCACCAGCGTGCGCTCGAACTGCGCGTTGCCGTCACGGTCGTAGAACACGCCGGTGAACGAGTCGTCGATGATCTCGACCCAGAGGAATCCTTCGATCTCGTTGTTGTCCCAGTGCGTCGGATTTTCGTCGCGCCGGGGCAACTCGGTCAGCTTGGCGCCGGCACCGGAGACCAAAAATTCCGTTCCGCACTGCGACAGCAGCCATTGTCGGTCGTGATCGTGGCCGCAGAGGTACACGTGCGCTCGCCCGCAGATCTCGGACTCGAAAAATTCCTGCACCGTGGCGCCGCCGATGAGACCGCCGAGCCCCTCGTAGTGTCCGGCGTTGCCGTGCTTGCCGTTGGAAATGTACGGGTGGTGGCCGAACGCGATGATCCACGTGTCCTGGAGGCCCGCGAGATCCTCGGCGAGGAATTGCCGTTGCAGGTCGGTATCGTGGTCCCAGAACAGCTGCGCGGTGTCCAACGCCACGAAGTGCACGTTTTCTTGCTGGAACGAGTAGGTCGCAGCGGGCAGCGTCCACTTGTCGCTGTAGGTGCTGTACTCGATCGCGTAGTCGCCCTTGTTCCACTCGTTGCCAAGCACGCCATAGTCGTGATTGCCCATCGCGACGTAGAACGGAAAGTCGAGGTCCGCGTAGGGGACCTCGAACTTCTGGTCGAACTGCAGGTCCATCGCCGAGTCGACGCCGACGTCGTAGATGTTGTCGCCGAGATACAGCGCGAAGTCGCAGCCCCGCTCGGCGCACACAGTGGCGATGCCCTGGGCCACGGCGGCCTGGCCCTCGTTGCCCTCGCCAGCATCACCGAGCGCGACGAAGCGGACCTCACCCTTGCCGACGTTGCCTGGTAGGCCACCGCTGTCGGCGGCGCCGGTGGTCCCCTCGCTGGTGGGCGGCCTTGCCGGCGGCCCGCTGGTGCTGGTGGTGGTGCTGCTGGTGTCGGCAGCGCCCGTGGTGCTCGAGCCGCCTGGGGCGCTGTCGAGGGGCGACGTGTCGGTGCAACCAGCCAGGGCGACACTCGAGAAAATGCAGGCCATGCGACGCATTGAGGGTCCCCTTCGGCGGCAACGCTAGCCGCCGTCGTGGCGACTCGCAAGCGCAGCTTGGGTCGGACCTACCACGGGCGAGCCACCTTGCGATAGCGTGCGGCCGCCGTGCAGCTCCATCACTTTGCAGAGTTCCCGCCTCACCTCGTCCACGCCGTCTGTGTGCTCCGATTCGCCGAACCTCTGAGCCCCGACGCCGTGCGCGCGCTCGCCGAGCGGCTGGGCAGCCTCGACGTGCTCGAAGACGTCGCCGCTGAGCCGACGGGGGGCACGTACTTTCTCGCGGGGAGCTGGGTGCCGCGAACGGCGGCGGCGCACGCGACGGCCACGTTGCACGTCGAGCGACTGGCCGGTGCGGACGCGGCGTGGCTGTTCACGGTCGACACCACCATCGACGCGCTGGCGGCCGAAGCGGTCGAGGAAGAACAGAGCGACGACGACGACGACGACCACGACCACGACCACGACCACGACCACGACCACGACCACGACCACGACCACGACCACGACCACGACCAGCAGAGTCACTGGCGCCACGGCCCGCCACCGAGCACGCAGTCGGTTCCCTTTGCGCTCGAGGGCTATCCGGAGATCCTCGAGGAGTTCGACGCCGACGACTTTGGCCTCGCCGTCAAACTCGCCTCGCCGCCAGTGGCAGGCGAAGCGACGGTCGTGCGGGCCCTGCACCAGGCGTGGATGGCCGCCTACGTCGATCGCCGCGCCCAGGACCAACCCTTCCGCAATGCCGCGGTCGCGTTCGATGCCACCCATCGGGCCGCGATCCTCTGGGTCGACGAGTTTGTCCCTCCCGCGACGACAGCCGAGATGGTGCACCACCTGATGTGGATCGCTCGGGCCTTGCACGAGATCGTCCCGATCGCGCACGCGCGGTTCGGCGGCGCCTCGATGGAGCAGAAGTATGGCGAGATGATGGGCCGTCAGGGACCGCCCTTCGTGCTCGCGGGCAACCCCGTGCGAGCGCTGCTCGCGGCCGGCGACGATGCCGCCGCCCATGCCTGGGCCCAGGCCCACACGTCGTGGTCGGCGTCCGAGATCTCTGCGATGTATGTCGAAGCCGGCACCGAACTCGATCCCGACGAGGTCGAATCGGCGACCCGCGCGACGGCACTGTTCGATCGGGCGGCCGCACTCGACCCTGACAACGCCGATGCTCAAGCGTACGCGCAGGTCGCCTTGGTCCGGGGCGGCCGCGTCGATGAGGCGCTGCTCCGCGCGCAGTCGGGCAACCCCGCGCTGCGGGCCCACACCATCGCATTGGTCGCCGCACACGCGGCCAAGCACCTGCGCGCCGCGATACCGCTACTCGACACCGCCGCGTTCGAGGCCGGGCCCGACGAGCAAACCGGCGACCTACTTGCCGCCGTCGCGAACCACGTGCCCGATCAGATCGACGACGTACTCGCCCGGGTTCCCCGCCGCACCGACCTGGTCGCGCATGTCTTCAACGCGAGTTTCCGGTGCGACGATGCGAACGTGCGATTGACGATGCTCGAGTTCGTCATGGACATGCCGGTGCCCGAGCCCGGCCCGCACCGCGAAGCGTTCACGTATGCGCACAACAACGCCTGCGTGCTCGCGCACCAGATCGATCAGTTCGCGTTGGCCGCGCAGATCGCCGACCGCGCCCAAGTGTATGCCGAAGAGAATCCATACATCTTCCACGGCGCCGCTTGTGCGTACGTCGGCATCGGACGCCTCGAGGAGGCGATGTTCCAGGTCGAACGTGCGGTCGCTCGCGACTACGACCACCTCGACAAGCTCGAGCTCGACGAGGACCTCGGCGAGCTACGCCAGTGGCCGAAGTTCCTCGAGTTGTTCGCTCGACGCCGGGAGCAGCTCGCCAACAGCGAGCCCCTCCGATCCGTGAGCAGCGAGGACTTCGAGGCCACCGTGCTCGGCGCCGACCGCCCG
>CANLQR010000089.1 GCA_947492135.1 Deltaproteobacteria bacterium
ACCGCGGCGATACCGACCGCGTCCGGCATCGCGCCCGAGCCCGCCCTCGAAGCCGCGCTCGCTCGCGCGATCACGCCGCCGGCGGTCGGCCAGGCGACCTGGCTCGTCGATCCTTTCGTGGCCGCCTTGGTGTTCGAGCGCATTCGTGCAGGGACTCCGCCGCTGTTCACCAAGCTCGAGGCACCGATCCCTGAAGGTCCGAGCGTGGGATTCCGCGTCGGCGAGCTCACCCAGGACTCGTTGATGCATCGGCTGGGGCTCCGCAGCGGTGATGTGATCGAGGCGGTTGGCGGCGTCATGTTGTCCGACGCCAGCCGCATTGGTTTCGCGCTCGACGGCGCCGAGAATGGCGTCGACGTCGCGGTGTTCCGCGACGGCGTGTTGGTGGTCCACCGCTATCGACTCACCCAGGGCCTGGCGTGGACGGACGTGCTTGCCGGCTTCACGGGCGACGCCGCCGTGGCCGTGGCCGCAGTCGCACCGACCGAGCCGCCCGCCGCGGCGCCCGAGCGTGGCGACGACCCGCAGTCACCCGCGGCCGCAGTGAATCCCGCACCCTCGCCCAGCACTCCGGCCAAGCCCTCCACTGCCGGCGGCGCAGCCAATGCCGGCGGCGCAGCCAATGCCGGCGGCGCAGCCAAGCCGGTGGCGCCCAGCGGCGGCCCGCCCAGCGGCGGCGGTGCCTCCGGTGGCGGCGGCGCACCAGGGTCGAGCACCGACCCGGTGCGCTGCGAGAGCACGAGCAAGTGCAGCGTGACTCAGGCGTACTTCGACAAGATGACGGCCTCGATGTCGTCGATGCAATCGCAGGCGACCATCGTGCCGGCGATCCAGAACGACGTGCACAGCGGCTACAAACTCAAGTCGGTCAAGGCCGGCTCGGGCGTGGCCAAGCTGGGTTTTCGCGCGGGCGACAAGATCACCCACATCAACGGTCGCGACCTCACCGATGAGTTCCAGGCCGCGCAGCTCTACCTGGGCCTTTCCGGGACCAAAGTGTTCAAGATCCGATTCGAGCGCGGCGGCGCGAGTCAGGTCAAGACCGTCGTCGTGAACTGACGTCCGAAGCCGCGCTTGACCGGGACGCGTGATCGCGACAGGCTCGGGTTTCTCGAAATGGCGACGCTGTCCGGTACTGGCCCGCTTTGGCACCTCATCGAGCGGCCGCGCGCGCCGTTTCGCTGCGACGTGTGTGGCGTGGCGATCGCCGACGACCAGTGGGGCACGTTCACGACCCTGGCAAAGATGTACTACGAGACACCACCTGCGGGCTGCTCGCCCTGCAACCGACCTGCGCCCGGGGGATTCGACCCCATGGCCGCCAACTACCTCCACACCGTGGATGCCCACGGACGAGAACCGACGTGAGCGGCGAGTCCAGTGCCCTGCTCCACCCCGAGACCGGGGCCCGCTTCGTGTTCGACCGCGTGTCCGAGCAGCCGCCGCGGTACCGAGTCGCGGTCTATCTGCCCGAGTTTCGGACGTTCGCCTGCACTCTAGAATGGGACGATCGCGGCGCGGCACGACTCGATCCCGAACCCAGCGATGCATGGGTGGCAGGCGAGGTCACCAAGCTCGCGCGCGTGCTCCATCGCGACCCCAAGTTGCGACTCACGCGATGGCGGGGCGAATAGCGGCCGCGCGACACTTCCGCAAAGCACACCTGCGAGTACAGGGACACCGACATCGGCCGATGCCTGGGGAGCTTGCCTTTGGCTGCGCTCATCGTCGCGGGTATGACCGTATTGGGCTCCATCGAGCCCGATGACGCCGACAACCTGGTCGACGACGAGACCCAACCGCTCACCGTCGGCACGCTGCTCGCCGGCCAGACCATCGAGTCGCTCGTCCACTTCGAAGTGCTGTCGATCAGGCTGGAGTCAGACGCGCTCGCCGGATCGCCGGCCGATTCCGTCGACATCACGGTGGGCATCAACGCCGCGTTGACCCATTCGTTCGACGGTCCGGTGCGCGAGCTCGAGTTCGGCGTCGCCGTGCTACCACGCGGTGAACTCGACTTCGCGTGGTCGCGGCTACACACCCCGCCGCTGCGGCTGACGACGGCTGACGTCGATCGCAAGCTAGTCCCTCCCATCGCCCTGTTGACGGTCCCCGGAGACGACCTTCCCCTGGCCCCCGGTGCCTTGCATGAGGTGAACCTCCGGGAGAGTTTTGAAGACGTCGCCGTTGGCCGCGGCGGCTCGCCGGCATACCTCGCGGCTCTGTCCGGCTACACGCTGGACTCGCCGACAGAACGCGACGTACTGAGGATCCTCGAGCACGGTGGCCCGGCCGACCTCTCCGCGCTCGCGAACTGGACGGTTGTCACTGCCCAAGATGGCAGTGCGTCGCTGGACGATGCCGCCAAGGACCGCATCATGACCGTGGTCGAGGCCCAGCTGCGCCGACTGCGGGCGCCGCCAGCCTTTGGTGATTTCCAGCGGCTCAATGCACTGACCGGTGTCGCGCTGGTGTGCGCACTTCCGCAACACCTCGAGCGATTGCTGGCCCTGCAACGCCCGATCACGATCCTGCTGTCGGCGGCCCAGGTTTCCTACGATGCAGCCGCCAACGAAGAGAGCCTGCTCGGGGTCTCGGTGCACGGCTTTCGTGGGCTGCAGTCACGGTCCGATTCTGCAGTGTCCTGGGAGAGCGGCCTGAGGCGGCTGCGTCTGTCCTCGCTCGACCGGCTCGTGCGACTCGCGTTCGAACCGCTCGACTTTCGCGACTCACCGGCACAGCTCCACCACCGCTCGGCTCTCCACGTTCAAGCCGCCCAGCTCTTGCTGCCATTGACCACCACCCAGACCGAACGCGTACTTGGAGCGGTTTCCGATCGCCCCGAGACCCAGCGAGAGCTGTTGCGCTTCTATGTCGAGGTCCGACATGCTGCCGCCGTCGAGCCCCTCGTCGATTGGCTGCTGGCGAATCCCCGGTACCTCGACGAGCTCGGAAGCACGGCCATCGACTCTTTCGGTGATCGCATGCTCCCGGTGCTGATGCGGAGGTTCGATGACGTCGACGCCGAGATGACCGAGCGTATGGCGATCTGCCGGATCCTGGCACTTTTGCCCGAGAAACACGCGCGCCAGCTCGATGAGCTCGCTCGCTCGATGGGAATCGAGGTCGCCAATCGGGCCCCCGGAAGAACCCCGGACGTGAGCGAACTGCTACAAGCAATCCGTGACCACGATGTGCGCTTGCAGCACGATCGCGTCGATGAGCTACTCCTCGCGGTTGTGGCCCCTGCCCATGGCGCGGCCGAGCTTCGCTCGCAGCTGCGAGCCGGGCAACGACTGGGGCTATCGGCACCATCTCGCGTGCTGGAGGTCGCCGATGCCATCATCGGTTTGCACGTCGCAGCCGCTCGGGCGTTCGACGCCGACTTTCCGAACGAACGCGTCGCCGCCCTGCGAGCTTTGCAGGACTTCTCGCTCGGCCCACGTCATGACGACGCCATGCGTGCAGCCGCGCTCGTCGAAGCCGAACTCGGGGCCGCGCGCGGCGAAGTCGATGCGGCCCTCGGCGTGCTAGAGGCGTTCGATCCCCAGCTGGCCAGCGAGGAGGTGCGCGTACTCTACCTCGGCATCGCCGAGCAGCACTGGGACACCCAGGTCGCGCTTGGTGCGTGGCCCGAGCTCGAGCAACTGCTCGATCGAGCCGAGGTCACGGTTCCGGAGGCGTTCGACGTCGCGGCGAGACGGATCGAGCTCGAGCAACGCAAGCGGGCGCCGCTACTGATCGTCGGCGGGATCGTCGGTACCGCGCTGTTCGGCATCCTGCTTTTCGCGCTGCAGACGGCCGGTGTACCCGGGAGACTGCGCCGCCGTCTCCGCGCCCGAGCTGCTCGCGTGGCACCGAGCGACCTCGCGGCGAGCGACGCCGACCTCGGCGACCGTGACGGCGCCCCCGACGAGGACGGAGGCGAGTTCGGTGAGCTCGAGCAAGATCCTGACCACACCGACGATGTCGGCTCACTCGATCCCGTCGGTCGACCGATCCTCGACGACAGCTGGTCGGGCACCGACGACCGAGCATCACCCCTGGACGACTTCGCCGCGTGAGTGCGTTCGCGTCGGGTTGTGGCTGAAGATCTCCGCTCGCCACGAGAAAAACCGGACACTTCTCCGCCTCGCGCCCGCAACCACGCACCTCGCGCGGCGCTTGCGAGGCCGCCGCAGATCTGAAAACATCCGCAGTTCGTGAAGGCGCCGCTCCGACCCTTCGAGTACATGGCGTGGGCGAAGACAGTGCCTCGCGGCGCTCGATACAATCTGACGGCCAGCGGCGTTCCAGATGTCTTCGGATCCGACGACGGGACGTTTGGACCCGAGGGCATGGCGCAGTGGGGTCTCGAACTCGATGCCGCCGCGCTGTGTCGTCAAACCGACGCCGAGACTGCGGCGCGCGAGTTCACGGAGACTGTCGCGCAGCGCTACGACCTCGACCCGGCATGCGTCACCGTCACGCTCGGTGCAAGCACCGCGATCATGCACGTGTTGATGGCACTGATTCGCGCCGGCGATCACGTCGTGGTCGAGCGACCGACCTACGAAGCCCTGCGCCGCGCCCCCGAAATCCTCGGTGCCATGGTGTCTCGACTCGAGCGTCGTTTCGACGAGAGCTGGGCGGTTGTGCCCGAGCGCCTCGCGCAACTCCTCACCTCACGCACCCGTGCGGTCATCCTGACCAACCTCCACAACCCAAGTGGAGTGGCGATCGACGCAAAGAGTCTGCACGCCATCGCCGAGTTCGCGTCGCGGGTCGGTGCGGTAGTGCTGGTCGACGAGGTGTATCTGGACCACGTGTGGCCCAATGCTGATGCCGCCGTGTTGCCCGCGGCGATTGCCGCGCGCAATACGGTGAGCTGGAGTTCGACGACCAAGGCCTTTGGCGTGTCGGCGATCCGGGCGGGCTGGATCGTCACGCCCGATCCCGACGCCGCCAAGGCGATCCGGGCCGCTGCCGACTACCTCCACGTGACCTTGCCGGTCGCCACTTCGCGGCTCGGCACGCGGGTGCTGCAACACTGTGACGCCCTCGTCGCGCGCACCGCCGCTCGAGCTGCCGAAGGCCGACGCGTCGTGGATGCGTGGATCGCGGCCGAGCCGCGGCTCGCGTGGGTGCAACCCACGGCAGGGCTGACCGGTTTCGTGCGCCTGCCGACCTTCATGCAAGATCTCGCCTTCTGCGAGCACCTCCGCCAGCGCTACGACACCCAACTCGTACCGGGCACCATGTTCGAGATGCCGGGCTTCGTTCGCCTGTCGTTCGGCCTCGAGCCCGACCAACTCGAGCCGGCCCTGGCGAACATCTCGTCGACGCTGGACGACCTGACGCACTAAAGAGGACCGCACGACCCCGTGGGGGCTCCTGGTGCGTGGTCAGTGGAGGCCATGGGCGGCATCCGTTCAGTCGGCACGACCTGGATAAATCGTCGAAATGCGTGAGGAATCCAACAAAATTTTTGGATCCCGAGGATGCGTCCAAACGCCTGGCTGTGCGACTACCCCCCAGGTCGGTCGATAAATTTCACGGATTCGACCCCTGCCCGTCACATTCGCTCGCCCGGCACCGACTCTTCGCCGCCTCCCGACTCATGGTCAAGACACCCATCCAGCAGGCCGTCCTCATTGCGACAGCCACGAGCGTGCGCCGTGGACACGAGACTCCGACCGCGCTGTTGCGCTGTGGCGGTGTGACCCTGGTCAAGCGTGCCTTGATGGTGCTCGCCCGCAACGGGGTTCGGCGCTTCGTCGTGGTGATTGCGGATGCAGAGATCCGGCGCGCGACTCTTGCGGATCGTCAGCTCGCGGCACTGGAGATCACTTGGGTGCTGAACGCCGAGCGACCGCAGGACGAGGCCTACTCGCTGTGGCGCGCGCGCCCACACCTTCGTGGCGACTTCTTCGTCGTGCCGTGTGACCGGGTCTTCTCGCCGGCGGTCATCAAGGCGTTGATCGCTGAGCCACTCGATGCCGTGACCCTTGCGGTTGGCAGCGCGCCGATTGCGGCCCTGCCCGCGGGTCAGCAAGCCGCGGTCCTTCCGGCCGACGGCCACGCCGTCGCCTTGGCCGTCCCCGGGTCCGGGGGAGGCCTCGTCCGATCGCTCCCAGAGGGTTCCGCGACGGCGTCGGCGTACGGCGTTCGCGGCGACGCCTGGTCGACCGGGATCTTCGTCGCCTCACGTTCGTTGTTCGACGCGCTCGACCGGATCGAAGGGGCGGATCGGACCCGTAGCCTCCCCGAGGCGCTTGCGCATCTCGCCGCCGCCGGCTCCGTCCGTGCCGCCGACATCGGTGAGGGCTGGTGGCATCCGGCGCGCACGTCCTTCGAACGCAAGCGCGCGGAGTCGATGCTGGTGCGTTCGCTGCGCAAGTCGGTCGACGGCGTCATCGCGCGGCACATCAACCGGCGGTTCAGTCTCGCGGCCACGCGCGTGCTGATGCACTTCCCGGTGCGTCCCAACCACGTCACCGCGTTCTCGTTGCTGGTCAGCATCGCAGCCGCCATCACGGCGGCAATGGCGACTGTCGCCTCGCCGGGTTGGCTGATCGTCGGTGCGCTGCTGTGGCAGTTCGCGTCGATGCTCGATGGCATCGATGGTGAGCTTGCCCGGCTCAAATTCGCCGAGAGCAAGTTTGGTGAATGGTTCGACACGCTCACCGACGACGTCGGCAAGTTCATGTTCTTCGCCGGCTCGGGGTTTGGCGTCGCGGCGGTCAGCGGCCAGGCCATCTGGCTGCAGTTGTGCATGCTCGCGGTGGCGGTTCAGTTCGGCTTGTCGGTCACGCTGTACCGCAAGCTGCTGCGTACCGGTTCGGGCTCGCACTACGCGCTGAGCTGGGATCTGAACCCGCAGCATAGGAGCCTCGTGATGCGCCTGTACTCGCGGATCGAGTTCATGGGCCGGCGTGACTACTACGTGTTCGCTTGGCTGTGCCTCGCGTTCGTGGGCATGCTCGAAATGGCGATCGTCATGATGGTCATCACCACGGCCATGACCTTTGGCCAAGAGCTGCTCCGCCCCCGCCAGGTGCGCGAGAACTTCTCTGTCCAGCCCCCGATGTAGTGCGGCCGGCAGCCTCACCGCCGGGGTGGTTCCTTTCGCGATCCGGGGCCTGGTGGACTAGACTCCGGGCATGATGCGGGTGCCGGACGAAGTCGATGAGCCAGAGGTGCTCGATGCCGCGGCCGATGAGCTCGCTCCCGATGGGCGAGCGCTGCGTGCCGAACGCCGCCGCAACGAGCGGCGCGAGGCGATCCTCGTCGCAGCCCAGCGGGTGTTTCGTGACAAGGGCTATCACCAGGCGTCGGTGCACGACATCATCGACGACGCCCGCATCGCTCGCGGGACCTTCTACCTCTACTTCGCGAGCAAGCAAGAGGTCTTCAGCCAGCTCGTCGACGAGTTTCTCCGGCTCATCCGCACGCAGGTGCGTCGCATCTCGCTCGAGCCCGGCGCCGACGCCCCGCTCGACCAGCTGCGCGCCAACTTCCGTCGGGTGGTGGCGACCGTCGTCGAACACGATGATCTCGCCAGCATCATCTTGCGCGATCCGATCAGCTTCGATGAAGATAGCCGCGGCCGCGTCGACCACTTTTTCAGCCAGGTGCTCGACCTGCTGGTGAGCGCGCTACGCATGGGCCAGAGCCTACGCCTGGTCCGCGACTGCGACGTCCACATGGTCGCTGTGACCGCACTGGGTGGCCTACGGCTCGCGCTGGTGCACATGCTGATGGCCCACGGCGACGACCCGGTCGTACGTGCCCGCGAACGCGCGTTCAGCCACGCCGAGGCCGTCGCCGACGAGCTGATGGCGTTCTTCCTGCGCGGCATGACGCCGGCGCCGGCGACTGTGGGCTGACTTCCGGACCTGGAGCTCCTAGATGTCTTTCGCCATGCGGATGAGCTCGGGCACAAAGTGCCCGCGGATGCTCAGCAGGCTTGGAAAGCGCGCACGCATCCGCGAGTCGACCGGCACGCCCTCGGGACGCAGCACCATGCCGTCGACGTCGTCGTTGTCGAAGATGTACTCGGTGGTCTGACCGCTGCCAGAGACCCGCGCGCTATCGTCGGCATCCGCGTCCACTTCATGGGAAGCAGCAGCGGCTTTGGCCGGCTTGCGGTCGCGGGCCAGGGCGGAGCTTCCCGGAGCCAGCACAGTGGTGAGCGCAACGGCGGCGATGATCGTGGCCTTCATGCTGTGGTCCTTGGCCGGCAGCGGGGAGTTCCGTGTGGCCAGCCAACAAGCGACCCACCAAACATGCGCCAAGCATGCCGACGCGACGCGCGCCTCACCGACGCGCTGGCGTTCACGACCAACGACGGTCACGGCGTCCTCAGCGTGAGGTCAGATCCTTCGCACTACGCCGACGCGGTACCCCGCTCCAGCTCCTGTCACGGGTTCGGCGCGAGCGTGTCGCCCAGGCGCGTCGCGACTTCCGTCGGCGATATCCCAGCCGACTCCTCGTCCATGTCGTTGAGCTGATCGACGATCTCCTCGAGAATCGCGCGCGCGCGCTCCTTGCTCGCGTCGTGGAGGTAGCCGGTGAACACGGTGTCCCCACTGGCCGCCTTGGCAATCTCGTGCTCGCGCGCGTGCTCGTCGAGATCGGTGTAGAAAATGTAGTGGAACGACCTGTTGTAGTCGCTCTCCCGGTAGATCTCGAACATCGTCCGGTCGTCGGCCGCCATGGCGAGGGACCATGCCAAAGCGACGCCGGGCGCGTAAGCCCCCACCGCCGTCCCCGCTCTGGCGGGCCCTAGCGGCTCGCGGGCGACGGGTCTGGAAAACTCCGGGCGGCGTCCCTATGCTGCCGACCGACATGGCCACGTGGAAACGACTGCTCAAGCGCGCGCGCTCCTACGCGGAGCAAGCGGTGCCCGACGACGTCCTTGCCGCTGGCCGACGGCTCCGCGATCGCGTCGTCGAGGCGGCACCCGCTCCGATTGCCGCCGCCATCGAACGACTCACGGCGGTGGTCGACCAAGCCGATCCGGCCGCACCGCCGGAGTCCATCACGACTCCCCACCCGATCGAGGACCTCGCCACCGAAGCTGCGGCGGGCCCCGACGACGACAACCTGCTCCACCGCGAGGATCCCGAAGACATCCTGCGCCGGGTCAAGGCTCGCGCCGAGCACGGCCTCAAGCCCGAGGACACCTTGGTCGTCATCTATGCGACCGCGGGCGAGACCGAGGCAACCGACGAGATCGTCCGCTGCTTCGATGGCATCGACACCACGGTCCGCGTCATGGATCTCGACCGTGAGCCCCAAACCAAGCGCCAGCTCGCACGGCTCACCGATGTGATGGTGCCGCCGTACGTGTTCATCAATGGCCGCTACTGGGGCGCGCAGTACGAGATCGTCGCGCTCGCGCTGACCGGCGACTTGCCCGCCGTCGTTGCCCACCGCCTCGACGAGATCGGCCCCGAAGCCCGTCGCATCGGCAAGGTTCACGACAGCTACTCGGATGCGATGACTGCGGAGAACATCCTGACGCGCTGGCGGTTGGGCCACATCCTGTGCGTCGACGATCTCGATGCATGGTTCGAGCAAGACAAGGCCGGCGCCGAGCGTTTCTTCTATCAGGGCGGCGAACGCCCGGCAGGCGAGATGACCGCAGTCGCGGCCGACGTGGCCAAGCGGATCGAGGCCGGCGAGATCGAAGCCCAATGGCGCCTGGACACCGTCGTTCACGTGCACTGACAAAGATGACTCGCGACGAGAAGCTGGCGCGACTCCACGTGCACTTGCGGCTCGTCGACCGCGATGTCGAGCCGGTCGTGCAACGATACCGCGAGCACATCCAGTGCCGCCCGGGATGCGGGGACTGCTGCCACCAGAGCTTTCGCGTGTCAGCACTCGAGGGCGAGCTGTTGCGCGATGGTCTCGCACTGCTACCACCGCAACTCGCGGCTGGGATCCGCGAGCGCGCCATGGCCTATCGCCCGGACCAACGCATGCCCTGCCCCGCCCTGGACACCGACGCGCGCTGCATGCTCTACGCGTCGCGGCCACGGCTGTGTCGCAAGTACGGGATTCCGCTGTGGCACCCCGATCGGCCCCACGAGGTCCGAACCTGCGCGCTGAACTTCCGCGGCGTCACCGACATCGACGCCGACACGGTGCTCGAGCCGCAGGCCGAGTGGGCGCGCGACTGGATCCGACTGCGGGCGGCGACGGGACTCGCACATGGTGACGCGGCGTCGATCGCCGAGCATCTGTGTGCCGATCCGGCTGCAACGAGTTGATTTGTCTGCTTGCGATGCGGTCGCTGGAGTGATCCGCATCGCTCAGTTCGTTGTGTAGCGTCGATCACGACGCGTTCGCGAAACCCCGAGTTCGCGCCGCGAGTGTAGGCTGGCATGCAAAGATCCCTGTTGTGGGGGCGTTCCCCTGGGCCGCAGGACCTCGTAGCGTTCGGCTGGGGGTCGGAACCGTGGTCGCACACAGAACACGCTGCATTCTTCGAGGCTCGTGGGTCTCGGTGTTGCTTGCCGGCATCGTCGCCCAGGCGGGTTGTTACACCGGCCTCGGAGATCGCAACGGCGGTGGTGGTGCCGACGGCGGAGCCGACGGTTCTGACGCGGGTGATGCCGGCGACGACGCTGGAGTTGCCGACGAGCTGCCCGCCCCCAGCACCCGGCTGTATCGCCTGACCCACGCGCAGTGGGAAAACACGGTTCAAGATCTGTTCTTCTTGCCCGAGCCGACCGGTCTCGCGCAGGACTTTCGCACCGACCCGTCGGTGGGTGGTTTTGTCTTCGACAACAATGCCAGCACGCTCGAGGTCGACCAGACGTTGTGGCAGAGCTATCAGCGCGCTGCGGTTGGGGTCGCCGAGCAGGTCACCTCCGATCCGGCGCTGCTGATGGCAGTCCTTCCACCCGATGCGGGTGACCCGGCGGCTCGCACCCAGCAGTTCGTGCAGGAGTTCGGCCTGCGCGCGTACCGACGCCCACTCGACGCGACGGAGCTCGCCGAGCTCGTCGCGGTGTTCGAGTCCGCGCCACCTCTGTACGAGGGCGTCGACCCCTTCACCGCTGGCGTTCGTCTCACGATCGAGACGGTGCTGCAGTCCCCCCACTTTCTTTACCGGATCGAGACCAGCGCAGAGGCTGCCGGTGACATGATCCCGCTGGGCCAGTACGAGCTCGCCGGGCGCCTCTCGTACTTCTTGTGGAACTCGATGCCCGACGAAGAGCTCTTCGAGGCGGCGGCAGACGCCGCGCTGGCCGACGTCGATTCACTCGTCGATCAAGCCAGCCGGATGCTTGCGGACCCGCGGGCTCGCGGCGTCGTCGAGCACTTCCATGACCAGGTGTTCGAGGTCGAGCGGTTTCAAAACGCCGCGCCGTCACCGGCGTTCTATCCCGACGCGCCAGCGAATCTCGGAGATCTCGCGACCGAAGAGCACCGCCGCTTCATCGAGGACGTGGTCTTCGAGCGCGACGGTGGAATCGTCGAGCTGTTGACGTCCAACGAGACCTTCGTGAACGACGAGGTCGCCCGCCTCTACGGCATCGAGGGCACCTTCGGCGCCGAGTTCACCAAGGTCACGCTCGACCCCGAGCAGCGCGGCGGCTTGCTCACCCAGCTCGGCTTTCTGGTGGCGAACTCGACGACGGCGAACCCCGACCCGATCCATCGCGGCGTATTCGTCGCCAAGCGACTCGCGTGCCTGAACATCGCCGCGCCACCCGACGGGGTGCCGCCGTTGCCACCCGGCGACGGCCGTTCCAATCGCCAGACCGTCGAAGACCATACCGAACAGCCCGGCAGCTCCTGCGTCGGCTGCCACTCGACGATCATCAATCCATTCGGGTTCCCCTTCGAGAACTACGATTCGGTCGGGGCCTGGCGGGTCGAAGACAACGGTTTCCCCGTCGACCCCAAGACGACCGTGAACCTCGATGGCGACAGCATGCCGATCGGCAGTGCCGTCGAGCTGGCCCAAGCGCTCGCAGCGAGCCCAACGGTGCACAGCTGCTATCTGGAGCATTGGGTGGAGTACGCCTTTGGTCGCCCTGTAGCGCCCGAGGATGAAGCCTTCACCACGCGCGTCGGCGAGCTATCGCAGGCCGGCAGCATGCCGGTCAAAGAGCTGCTGGTTGCCCTGGTCACCTCCAACGCGTTCCGCAACCGAGCCACCGAGGAGTTGCAGTGATGAACAAGATGCTCCGACGACACGTGCTCAAGGGCATCGGCGGGACCACCGTTGCGTTGCCCTTCCTCGAGGGATTGGCCCCGCGCTCCGCCAAGGCCGCTGGCGAGCTCATCCCGCCGTTCGCAATCTTCTTCCGCCAAGCCAATGGGGTGGCTTGCGCCCAGGACACCGACCTCGGCGCCGAGCCCGAGCGTTTCTGGCCGTCTGCCGAGGGTGCCCTCACGGCCGAGACCGTTGCCGGACGCGCCCTCGAGGAACTCGCGAGTCACCTCGATCGACTGCTCGTGGTCGGCGGCGTCAACATGCAGGATTTCAACTACGCCGATGGCCACGCCCGCGGCGCCTTGCAGCTGCTCACGGCGCGAGGTCCGACCGTCGAGGGGGTCGGCGGTGACTCCGAGGCCGCTGGCGAATCGATCGACCACCGGATCGGCCGCGAGCTCAACGCGGATGGTCGCGATTCGCTGTTCCTGTTCGCGGGCATGGACGGTTGGCTGGGTGGTCCGTGTCTGTCGTACCGCGACGCTGGCCAGCGTCGTGCCGCGATTCGGGATCCCCGCCAGGGCTACATGGGCATGATGGGAATCGACGAGGCCCAGTTCGGAAGCCTCGTCGCTCGTCAGCAAAGCGTCAACGACACCGTGCGTGGACAGATGCAGAAGCTCATGGGCCGGCCCCAGCTGAGTGCGGCGGACAAGCAGCGCCTCGACCTGCATTTTTCGTCGATCCGCGAGCTCGAAAACTCGCTGTCGTGCAACTTCACCAACGAGCAGATGATGCTCCTCGATGGCATGAGTCCGGGATACGAGAGCGACGACGGCGACGCCGTGCTCGAGGCGATCAGGGCCCACATGCACGTCGCGGCGCTCGCGGTCGCCTGTGGCTACACGCGGTCGGTCGCGATCCAGGTCAGCAGCGGCAACGACGGCTCGACGCGCTATCGCAACCTCGACAGCGGCGAGCTCATGGAGAACTATCACTTCTTGTCGCACCGCCGCGCGTCGCACGACAATGAGGGAGCCCTGATCGAAAACGGTGATCTGCTTCACCACTACGTCGATCGGCAGTTCGCGCAGACGTTCTCGTACCTTCTGGACCGCCTCGCCGAGTACGATCTGCCCGACGGCTCGAACCTCCTGGATTGTGGGGTCTCGGTCTGGTGCAACGACAACGGCAGCGGACCCGCGCACTCGTCCCGCAACGTGCCGTTCGTGATCGCTGGCAGTGCGGCGGGGTTCCTTCGCCAAGGGACCTACCTCACCCTGCCAGACGAGATCAACCACGCGCGCATGCTCAACACCATCGGTTCGGCCGCCGGATTGCGCCTGACCGACGGCAGCAACATCGATGACTTCGGTGATCCGAGCCTGCCTCGCAGCCCACTTGCAGAGCTGCTCGCGTAAGAAAAAACCGCCAAACGCGGCCGACAATGGCCGCCGCCCGGGGAACTCCCAGGACCGACCGCTGTCATGCGATCGTCTTGCGCATGCACCCCCGTTGGCCGGTCCTGCTGCTCGTTGCATCCTGCCACCAGCCCCAGGCGCTGCATGCCCCCGCCGTCGTGCCAAACGCACCCGTGGTTGCGCGCGTGGAAGTTGCTGGGCCGCCACCCGCGCTCGACACCGACCTCGCGGGTCGGTCCTCGGTGCTCGCGGCGGTCGGTCCGAAGTCGGTTGGCACCCGCGGCCGCGGCGACCGGTGGACCCAGCCGTTCGTCCATTTCGCACGCCCGATGACGGTCGACGCCACCGCGTTGCACTTCGAATTCGAACCACGGATCAAGGGCGAGACGGTCTGGATCGATCCGTACCGCGCCTACTTCACGCCGTCGGACGGCTTCGAGCTCGGCCGGCACTATCAGGTCCACGTCACGGGCAAGGTCCAGCGCGATGATGGGACGTCCGTCGCGCTCGACGAGCGGTGGGCGTTCGACACCCGACCGCCGGTCGTGACGCTCGACGTCGCGGGCGGTCAGCCCCAGTGGTGGGGCGACGAGACCCCCGAGTCGGAGGTTCACTGGCGCACGGGCGTCGCGATCGGATCGGAGCAAGCGCTGACCGCAAAGGGACTGCGTGGACACGTGACTGCGCGTGCGTGGCCGGTGGGCTCCACCGCAGCCGCGGCCCGGCCGATTCCCGTGAAGGTGTTCGATGCCGGGCGCACTCACGGCCTGCCCGAGGAGTTCGAGACGCCGAGTTCCGACAGCATCCACGTCCACCCGGTGTCACGCTGGCCCGCTGATCACATCGTCGAGGTCCAGCTCGATGGCCGCTTCGCACCGCGCGACGCCGGGCCGATCGGTACGCCGGTCGTGCGGCGATTTCGTATTTCCAAGGGCACCGAGGTCCAGGTCAGCTGCAGCCAGGACTTCGGCGACGGCTGTGGCCCTGGCGGCGTTGGGCTCAGCTTTTCTTCGCCGATGGTCGCTCGCGATCTCGCGCGAGTTCGGGTGACACCGCGCCCCAAGGACCTCGACGTACGCGTCGACAGCAACCAGGCGATCACGATCTACGGCGACTTCGTCATCGACCGCAGCTACCAGATCGAGCTGCCCAAGGGTATGCGCGATCGGATCGGTCAGCCACTGCTGGGCGCGCTGCGGCGCGACGTCGCCTTTGTTCCGCCGCCGCCGGCGGTCGACCTCGTGGTGACCTCGGGTGTGCTGCGGCCCGGCCTGCCCGCCACGGTCGGGCTGGAGTCGAGGTGGGTGCGCAAGGCGCTGCTGCGGGCCGCGGTGCCGAGCGAGCGCGCATGGATCGAGCTTGGGCGCAGCGACCTCGGCAAGGTTCCGTTTCCCACCGACGTCACCGGGCTCATCGAACGCGAGATCGATCTCGCACCGGGCGGCCGCTATTCGTGGTCCTCCATGGCGCTCGACATCGCGGCGTTGGCAGGCGGCCAGCGCCCCCTGCTCATCGAGGTCTTGCCGCTCGAGGTGCTCGATGTGGCGAAACACCGCCGCGAGCCCACACCGAGCCGTGGATTGTTTCAGGTCACCGCGCACGGGCTTGCGGTGTGGACCTCGCCGGCCGCATCACGCATCTGGGTGCGCGACAACGCGTCGCTCGAAGCCTCGGCCGGAGTCGTCGTCGAGATCCTCGACGCGGCCGGCAAGCGGGTGCTGCAGCGTGTCACCGACAAGGCGGGATTCGCCGACTTGTTGTCCGATCGCGCTCTACCGCCGCGGGCCACCGTCGTGACGCGAAGCGCCGGTGGCCTGGCCCTGGTCCAGATCGGAGAGGACGAGCAGGACGCCGACGCGCGAGCCAACAGCTGGCGTGATCGCGGTGAAGATCGATGGATCAGCGAGGTCGTCACCGAGCGTGGGCTCTACCGCCCCGGAGAGACCGTGTCGATCGTCGGTTGGGCCGCCGTCAGTACCACCCGGACCGCGCATGGTTTGTTGCGCCCCAAGGCCGGGGCCCCGGTGGAGCTCGAGTTGCTCGACCGCAACGGCGACGTCGTTGCCCGCCAGCGCGTGGCGATCACCCGGCACGGCAAGTACTGGGGGCGGCTCGCGTTGCCCGAGCACGGCAGCCTGGGACACTACTCCGCTCGCGCCAAGCTACCCGAGCGTGGTCGCGGATTGAGCCACATGGCCGCGGCCGAGGTCGACGCGAGCTTCGAGGTCCGCGACGTCGAGGTTCCGGTGTTCGAGGTGCGAACGTCCACGCAGGATGCCAACGTGGTGCGGCCTTCGGCGGTCGGCATCGTGGCGCATGCGAGCTACTATTTTGGCGGTGCGGTACCGGTTGCGAAGGAGCGCTCCACGAGCGGGTGTTCGCGCGGCATGGGCACGGTTCCGGGACTCGACGGCGGCTGGCAGCTCGCTCGGCCTGAGTTCAACGATGAGCCCTGGAGCTGGCCGCTTGCCGCCCGGAGCACGCTGGGACCCGTGGGCGAGGTCCGCTACGAGCTCGACACCGCCGCGCTGCCGCCGGGCATCGATCTGGTGTGCGACACCGACCTCGCCGTGCAGGACGCCTCGTTCACCGAGGTCGGCGCGAGCGAGCGCTGGTACGTGCACCCCAGCCGCTACATCGTGGCGCGTGCCCTGCCGTCGACCGCCTCGCACACCGTCGAGGTCCGCGCGGTGGACCCGGACGGCAAGGCGCGGGTCGCCCAGCGCGTCGTCGTGGAAATGTCGAAGTTCGAGGACCAGCGCACGGCGAGCGGGACCGTCGAGGCCCGTCCGGTGCGGGTCCATCGCTGCGCCATCGATACCACCCTCGAAGGTGCCGACGCCCGATGCACGACCGCCAAGCTCAAGCCCGGGCGCTACCGCACCATGGTCACCGCGACGATCGATACGCGCGCGGTGAGCCACGAAGAGCAGTGGTGGATCAGTGAGCCCGTGAAGGCCCTGCCCGACCCGCCGCGGTCCGAGCCGACCGGGCTGGAGCTCCACTTCAACGCGACCAGGCCCGCTCCTGGCACGTCGCTCGAGGTCTCGATGATCGGCCCGAAGATCAGCGGGCCTGGGGTGCTCGCCTTCTCGCACGGTGGCCTGCGTCGCCTGATTCCGTTCGACTTCCGCGACGGTGCGGCCGCGCTCACGCTGCCGGTCACCGACGCGTGGGTTCCCGAGGTCGAGTTCAGCGCGTTCGTCGTCACCCGTGGCGCCACCGAACGGGATCCCCCGCAAACCTGGCGGGACAGTGCGCACATCTACGTCGACTCCGAGCATCGACGGCTGGGCGTGACGATCGAGGCGCCGGCGACGGCGGGTGCGGGCGACACGGTGGCCATCACGGTGGGTGTGCGCGGCGCCGACGGCAAGCCCGTCGACGGTCGCGTGGCGTTGTGGGCAGTCGATGAGGCGATCCACGCCATGGTGCCGCCACAGATCCCGGATTTTGTCAGGACGTTCGCGCGCGGACGCGACGTCGAGAACGGTTTTATCGAGACGTTCTCGGACGTTCTGCGCCCGTACATCGTCCGCGGCGATCCGTTCGAAGATGGCACCTATGAGCACTATGGCTCGGGCAGCGGCTCGGGCAGCGCACATGGAGCGGGTGGTCTCGGCGTGGCGGGTGGACAATCCGTGCGTCGGCGATTCGAGGCCACGCCGATCTTCGTGGGCGACGCGGCGATCGTGGGCGGCGTCGCAAAAATCGAGGGCACCATGCCCGAGAACCTCACGACCTTCAGGCTCACCGCCATCGCCTCGACCGACGGCCAGGCCGGTCCGGGCCTCGCCCGTTTCGGGCACAACGACGCCCGCATCCAGCTGACCGCGCCACTGGTGGTGCGCCCGGCGATGCCGCGGATGCTCCGGCCCGGCGATCAGGCCGAGCTGGCCATCTTGGTCGACAACCTCGCGGGCGGCGACGGCAAGCTTTCGATCGCGGTCGAGGTCACCCGCGGGGCCGAGCTCATCGAGATCGTGCAACCGCCACAGAGTTCCGCGACGATGGCCAGCGGCGCCCAACAGCGATTCCCCTTCACCGTCAGGGCTACGCGACCAGGCATCGTCGAGTTCGAGCTTCGGGCCAAGCTCGATGGCAAGGCGATGGTCAGCGATGCCATGCGCACGACGCTGCCGATCGAGGCCGCGAGTACGCTGCGGCGTCATGCCGCCGCGTACGGCTCGCTGACCCAGACGGGTGCGTTCGCGATCGCGCTCGAGCAACCCAAGGACGCCATTGGCGGAGCGCTGGCCGTCGACGTCGAACTCAACGGCACGATGCTCGGCGATCTGCAGACGATCGCCCGTGACCTGGTGGAGTACCCCTACGGATGCGTCGAACAGACGACCAGCGGGCTGCTTCCCCTGGCTGCACTCGAGGACCTTGCCCACCAAGGCTATCTCGAGGTGGGCGTGCGGGCGCATGTCGATGTCGGGCTCGCTCGCCTGCGCTCGATGCAGGTGTCCGGCGGTGGCTTGGGCTACTGGCCCGGAGCGACGCGGGTCCACGTCTGGGGCACCGCGTACGCGCTGTGGGTGCTCGAGGCCCTGGTTGCCGCGGGCCACGACGTGCCCTCGTCGCTGCGCGAGGGCCTGCGCGACGACCTGCTCGCGCGGCTCGGCCAACCCGCACGAGACGGCGAAGAAGCCACCTCGGTCCAACTGGACGACGTCGCGGCGACCATGGCGGTGCACGCTTTGGTCACCGCCGGTGTTCGCCCGACAGCCACGATCGAAAGGCTGTTCTTGATTCGCGATCAACTGCCAACGTTCGCCCGCGCGCTGCTGTTGCTGGCCGCGCACGGGCTCGATCCGCTCGATCCCAAAGGCGCGATCGTGACGTCGCTCGCGAACGATCTCCGCGGACAGCTCGACGAGCGCGCTGGCACCGTCAGCGTTCGAGCGTTCGGCACTGACTACGCCGAGTACTTCGACTCTTCGGCGCGTACCCACGCGCTGGTGATGCTCGCGCTGCAGCAAGTCGATCCTGACGACCCGGTGATCGAGAAGCTCGCGCGCGGCCTGGCCATCCACCGCGGCGAGGGCCGGATCGCCAACACTCAAGAGCGCGCGTACACGCTGCTCGCCCTGGCGCAGTACGCCCGGCATCGCGAGAAAACCGTGCCGGCGCTCGACGCCACGGTGTGGCTCGGGGGCACGCGCACGGACTCCGCGAAGTTCACCGGCCGCATGCCGGCTGGGGTGCGACGCCAAGGTTCGCTTGCGGTGGGCAAGACCGAGCCCCGCGTCACCATCGAACGCCAGGGCAAGGGACGGCTCTACTACCGGGTGGGAATGTCGTGGGCCCCCGCGAACGCAGGCAAGGTCCCTGCATCGCATGGCTTCTCGCTGGCCCGACGGCTGCGCACAACCTCGGGCCAGGCCGAGGCGATCGCCGCGGGTGATCTCGTGGCCATGGACGTGGTCATCACGGTCGATCGCATGCAGCGCTACGTCGCGATCGACGTCCCGCTCCCGCCAGGCTTGGAGGCAGTCGACACCTCGCTCGGCAAGGGTGGGCGCGCGCGGGTGCTGTCGGGTGGGCGCAGCCAGTGGGTGAGCCACCAGGAGTTGCGGCGCGACAAGGCCGTGATCTTCGCCGACGCCCTATCGCCCGGTGAGCACACCACGACCGTGTTCTTGCGGGCGATCGCGGCCGGCTCGTACGACCTGCCTCCCGCCGAGGCACATGCCATGTACGCACCCGAGCTGCGTGGCAACACCGCGCGCGCGCGCGTGGACATCGGTGCGCGGCGCTGACCGGCGCGTCGGGCCGTCGAGCCGTCCTAAACCCAGCGGTT
The DNA here is from genome assembly GCA_947492135.1 of Deltaproteobacteria bacterium. GTDB lineage: Bacteria > Myxococcota_A > Polyangia > Nannocystales > Nannocystaceae > Xiheibacterium. The sequence continues at coordinate 19,385 of CANLQR010000089.1, forward strand.
CGCAGACCGCTCGAGCAACCCCACGGACCCGGTTGCGCTGCGGGCTCGCTGTCGTCCACCGTCGGCGGTGGCACGGCGGCCTGCTCGGTGGCACCGTCGCAGCGGTGCGCCCCGAGCTTCCGCCTGGACCGACCGAGCACCCGATCATCGCGGCAATACGCTTCGGTCGCGACCCCTACGGCTACCTCACGCGCGCAGCCGCACGCTACGGGCCGATCTTCACGCTGCGGTTTCCCGGCGATCCGCCGCGCATCGTCGTGAGCGAGCCGAGCCTGATCCGTCAGATCTTCGCGATGAAGCAGGACGAAATCCTCGCGAGCCCCGACGGCATCCCGGTCAACCTCGGCAAGCACACGCTGTTGTTCCTCGACGGCGACGCCCATCGCCGCGATCGTCAGCTACTGATGCCCTCGCTGCACGGCGACCGACTCAAGAGCTATGCGCACACCATGCGCGAGGTCACCGAGCGCGCGCTGGCCGGCCTGCGCGCCGATGCGAAGGTGGATCTGCATCGGGTGCTTCAGGACATCTCGCTCGAGATCATCATCCGGTGCGTGTTCGGCGTCCGCGAGCCGGCGCAGATCGATCGCATCGGTCGCCCTGTCGTCGCCTGGCTCGAGGGCACCTTCGTGCCAGCCGTGTTCTTCGCCGGCATGTTCGCGGGCTGGGGCCGCGTCCGCGACGCGCTCGACCGCGCCGCCGCGCGAGCGCTGGAGAGCCCACCGGGACGCCTCGCGCGCCACCTGCCGTGGAACCACGTCGGGGCCGCCAAGGCCGAGATCATCGCGTACCTGCGCGACGATCTCCAGCGGTGTCGCAACGGCGGCGCCGAGGGCCGCACCGACATCCTCGCGTTGGTCGCCGGCGCGCGCTACGAAGATGGGACTCCGATCGCGGTCGACCACGCGGTCGACGAACTCATCACGATGCTCGTGGGCGGCCACGAGACGACCGCGAACACCCTCGCGTGGACGCTCTCTCACGTGCTGCCACGACCCGAGGTCGTCACGCGGCTA
>CANLQR010000090.1 GCA_947492135.1 Deltaproteobacteria bacterium
CACGAGAGACCTCATCGGTGATTCGATTGGTTCGACTGCGAGGCGCGGATGCCGTCGCAGAACCCACCGGGGTCGTCGACGCTGACCCGGGTGCACAGATCCATGCGCTGTCGCTGCTGAAAATCGGCGAGTCCGGCTCCGACGGCGGCGCACTTGGACGCCTTGCCACCCTCGCCCGAGGGGCGCGACAAGAATCCCCGAATCTTCTCGCGCTGCTCGCAGGCGGTCTGTTGCTTGGCGGCCTCGGACCGCGGGCCCTGGCACTGGAAATCCTCACCCGGGGCTGGCCGCACCACGCCCGGATCGGCGCAGCCGTTGAGCCGTGCGACAAAGAGCATGCAGTCGTACGACTGCCAGTCGTTGCCGGCTTGCGAGCAATATTCGTTGAACGCAGCAGCCCGCGCCGCCATCGCGGAGCATGAGGGGCGTCCGCCCTCGGCCGGGCGACCGACGCCACCGCCCTTGTCGGGTTTCGTTGCGGGCTTGGGCTCGGTCTTCTTGGGCGGAGCCGCGGGCACGTCGTCGACACCGTTGATGTAGTCGGCTGCGGCGACATACAGCGGATCGAGGACGTTCGCGGAGGCCGTGCCGATCGGCGACGCGACGGCATAGGCGCCCGCAAAGACCGCCAGCGCGGGCAAGACGACATCCGCCGCTGCCACCGCCGCTGTGCCGAGCGCGGCGGCTTCGCTCAGTGCGATCACACCGCCGACGATGTCGAGGCCGGTGTCGAGTGCACCGACGACTGTCGCCGCGGTCCCTTCGGCGCCCACCAGCTCGCTGCCGTCGGCGGCAAGTCCCACGGCGGCACCGACTGCCCCCGCGACACCGAGCGCGCACTTGGCTTTTCCACCCGCACACGCCTCGCCGACCTTCAGCACCGCGTCCATCGCACCGATGAGATCGGTGGTGGCTCCGGCGACCCACCCGAGTCCCTCGCCCACGCCCATCTGGGGCGTTGATGACGAACCGCCAGGCGCTGCGATCGCGCTGTTGTCACCGTCGCGACAGCTCCCCGCGATGCCCGTCAGGAATGACTGCGCGTGGCTGACAGCGTCGCGATAGCCCGGGCTTCCCGGCGTGAACAGGCCGATGCCACCGTTGATCCCCGCGGTCTGGCTGTTTCTGCACGCGGATACCTTGCTGCTCGCCGCGGCGCCCGTCAGCGTCTGCGCCTTGCCGGTCTTTCCCGCCAAGCCACCCGGAGTGCTGGGCCCGCTCGCGGTCGGCGTCAATGAGGTGAGGCTGGTGGCCGTAGCGCCGCCGCATGCCGTCAAGTCGCCGCCTGCAGGCGCACCGCCGAGCGACTCCCACATGTCGTTGAGGCCCATGCGAAAGAGCTGTCGATCTCCCGCCGAGAGCTGGAGCTCCGACAGCAGGTCCTCGGTCTTGACGCAGCTCACGCGACTCGGATGGCCGCCGAACACGTGGCAGATCCGCTTGACCGCGAGCGGCACCGTTGCGTTCTCGAAGGCCCGCCGCATCGCGACATCGTCGCCATGGTGAAGCGTGAAGATGTCGATGAACTTCTGCCGCGTTGGCCGTGCAGGCCCTGATGCGGGCTGCAGGTGGGAGATCTTCGACTTGGCCGCGGGGACCTTGGGGCCTCCCGGTGGTAGTGCGAGCGCAGGGGCTGGTACGAGGAGCGTCGCGGTGGACAGGAAGAACGCGCAGGAGAGGGAAGTGAGCAGGGTTTTCATGGGCAGGCGAGTAGATCTCGAGCATGGACTGCCAAAACGCGCGCAGCCAATCGGCCCGCTGCATCGGAGGTATTGCGGCAACCGATACCGCGCCGCGGGCGCGTTGTCATGGTGGCGACGACTCATACGTCGTGGCCGCGTCGCACGGGCTCGAACGCCCGCCTGGTCAAGGCGCGACGTAGCCGTCGAAATCAGCGGCCGCACGCGCGGCGATCTTGTACTGGGCGTTGAAGAAGTTCAGCGGACCTTGGATCGCGGTGAACGTCGCATCGACGTCGAACCCGACGAAGTCGCCCTTGGTCGGTAGCTCGTACAGGAAGTCGTCGATGCGCAGGTTGTCGGCGCCATCGGTGACCACGAACTCGTTGGATGCGGCGATGCTGACGACCGCGAGATCGCCCTCGACGCGCACGAGTACGCCTTCCCAGGCCTCGGCCATCGCGCCGTCGGCAAGCACAGCCATGGCCACGACATCGGGATCGAGCGGCGCCCCGGTGTCGACCAGCTCGTAGGTGCCAGCGCTGATGTCGATCTCGGTGTTGTTCATGTACTCGCCGACGACGCCGGTCAGGTTCACCAGGTCACCCATCTGGGCGCCGGAAACATCGGGGCCGCCGACCGAAAACGCGAACACCCCGCTGAACTCGCCACCGCCGGGTTCCTCGACGAAGACGCCGTTGCTGGCGACGCCCGTGACCACCACACCATTGATCTCGACAGGGGAATCGGTCGCGATGGTCCCATCTTGCACCTCGTAGATGGTGTCGCCCAGATCGGCCGCGGTCGGATCGGTGGTCGAGGACCCCTCGCTGCTGCCCGAAGCGCTGGTGTCCGCGTCGGTGGTGCCGCCGTCCGTCGAGTCGACGTTGGTGGTGGACGGGTCGGTTGTGACGGGATCGGTTGTGGAACCGCCTTCGGTGGTCGGCCCGACGCTCGCACTCGCATCGGTGCCAGAATCGGAGCCATCGGCGGAGGTACCGCTGAGCGTTACGCCCTGGGTCACCGAGTCGTTGGTGCTGTCGCCGTCGTTCGGCAACGTGGTCGAGGAGTCCGCGGCGTCACTGGAACCGCACCCGATCGCGGTGAGCGAGATGGCCAGAGCAAGGAGCATTCGATTCTGAATAGACATCGTCATCCTTCGGATCACCGAAGGTCGGACGCTAGCCGTGAACCTCTCCAGACTCAAGGCTCGTCGACGCGCGATGTCGCGCCCGAGGCGAGCCCTGGGCGCAGGCGGTCACCGGGCCATGAATCGGGCGATCCCGTCGCAGGCCTCTTCGATGGTGGCGACGTCGGCCAGCAGCACCACGCGAAAGTGCTGGGTCCCTTCGCGCTGACCAAAGCCGCTGCCCGGCACCGTGACCACCGCGGTCTCGCGCATCAGCTCGCGGCACCAGGTCGCGTCGTCGATCGGGCGGTGGATCCGCGGGAACGCATAGAACGCGCCCTGCGGGATCACGCAGCTGATGTCGGGGATCGCGGCGAGCTTGGCCATCGCGACATCACGTCGCGCGACCAGCTGCGGGATCATTTCGACGAGGTGGTCCTGCGGACCCTCGAGCGCCGGCGCGATGCCGTACTGCTCGGGGTGGTTCGCCGACAAGCGTGCACGCCCAAGCTGCTGGATCGCATTGATGTAGCCCGCGAGCTGCTCCCGCGGCCCCGTCAGCACGCCCCAGCCGATGCGGAAACCCGGCAGCACCCAGTTCTTCGACAGACCGCACAGGTTGAGCACACAGGCCCGCGGATCGAGTGAGCCCAGCGGGATGTGCTTGGCCCCATCGAACAGCAGGCGGTCGTAGATCTCGTCGGCGAAGATGACGAGGTTGTGTGCGATCGCGAGCTCGACGATCTTGCGCAGCGTGGCCTCGCTGGCGACGCCACCTGTGGGATTGTTGGGGTTGATGACGACGATCGCCCGGGTCTTGTCGTCGATGAGGCGCGCGATGTCGTCGACATCCGGCTGCCACCCGCGATCCTCGTCGAGGTGGTAGCCGCGATTGTCGGCGCCGAGCTTGGCGAGCAAGGCGGTGTACAGCGGGTAGCCCGGCGATGGTGTCAGCACGTTTTCGCCGGGGTTCACCAGCGCTGACAACGCCATGTCGATCACCTCGCTGCAGCCGCTGCCGACCCAGGTGTGGACGATGGGGGTGATCCCACGTGCGGTGGCATCGCGATTGATCGCGCCGACCGCCTCGTCGATTCCATCCGAGGGTGCGTAGCCATTGAGGTTGGCCCGCATGGCGGTGAACACCGCCTCGAGGATGTGCTCGGGCGGTCGAAAGCCGAACGGGTTGGGGTCGCCGATGTTGAGGTAGAGCATCCGTCGACCCTCGCGGCGGAGCTGGTCGGCGAGCACCGCGACATCGCGGACGGCGTAGCGGACGTTGGCAACACGGTTCGCGGGGGCAATCGGGCGGGCTTCCACGGGAGTTCTCGCGTGAATGGTACCACCTGTCGGAAAAGCCCCGGTGGCTTGGGGCCGCAAATCGCGGCTGGGACCGCGCAACCCTCCGATCCCATGCGCGTCCTTCTTGGCGGGACCCCGCAACTCGGGGCTGCGAACTCCGTCCCTTGCTGGCAACCTAGGAGCCCAATGCACAGCCGAATCCGTCTCGCCCTCATCCTCGCGCCGCTGCTGGCCCTGTCCGCTTGCAAGAAAGATTCCGCGGTGCAAGAGAGCATCGATCTGCTCGGCAAGCACAGCAAAGAGATCACCACCAAGGTCACCGGCGCTGCCGACAAGACCGCGGGTGTCGCCGATGCTCAGAAGTATCTCGACAGCAACAAGGACGACCTGTCCAAGCGCATGAAGGAGATCAGCGAGTTGCGCGGCTTCCAGGTCAGCGAGGACATGCAGACCAAGATGTCCAGCGCCTTGGTGGATGCCGCGTTCATGTGCGGCAAGATCCAGGTCGACCTGATGACCGAGACAATGGCGGACCCGGCCCTCGACGGCGCCCTCGGCAAGCTCTGCAAGGACTGGGAAGCGGCGATGAACCTGTAGTGCGGCTGCGGCTCGCCTACTTCAGCTCGTTGCCGGTCCCCGGCGCCGCGGTGCAGCCCCAGGCTCCGGCAAGATAGAACTCGCGCCGGCAGGTGACGATCACAGGGCCGTCCGAAGTCGTCCACTGGTAGCGGCGGCGGATCACGTCGGTACGCACGACGCTGGGCCGGTCGCTCATCACCACGCAGGTCTTGACGGCCCCGCACACCGTGCCTCGCGCGAGCTGCTCAGTCTCGGGCTCGGGTTGCGCATTGCGGTAGCCGGCGACGGCGACCAACAGCGTGACGCCAAGCAGCACCCAGCCGATCCATCCCTTCATCGGCTCTCTCCCACGCTGCACCGCACGGACACTCGGTCGAGCTTCGGCGCCATCACCTCAGATCTTGTCATATCAAACCTGCTTTGAGCAATCGTGGTCAGGGCGGATGGTGGTCAGGGCGGATGGTGGTCAGGGCGGATGGTGGTCAGGGCGGATCCATCGAGATGCCCGCGTTTTTGATCATGGCGAGCAGGCCGGGCTTGTCCACGGCCTTGAGGTACGCCTCACCGGGCTCGACCAGCTCGCGCTGAACCAAGCTGAACAGCGCGTCATTCATCGTGACCATCCCTTGGGCCTTGGCGGTTTGCATGACATTGGCGAGCTGGAAGGTCTTGCCCTCGCGGATCAACGATGAGACCGCGTTGTTGCCCAGGAGCACCTCCTGGGCCGCGACGCGGCCACCGCCTATTTTCTTGCACAAGACCTGGGCGATGACGCCCTTGAGCGACTCGCTCAGCATCACCCGGATCTGCGCTTGGCGGTCGGAAGGAAACTGGTCGATCATGCGGTCGACGGTGCTGGTCGCGGTGGTGGTGTGCAGGGTGCCGAACACCAGGTGGCCGGTCTCCGCGGTCTCGATGGCGATGGCGATGGTCTCGAGGTCGCGCATCTCGCCGACCAACACGATGTCGGGATCCTCGCGCAGAGCGGCTCGCAGGGCGCTCTTGAAGCTCTTGGTGTGGTTGCCGACCTCGCGTTGATTGATCAGACACTTGATGTTCGGATGGACGAACTCGACCGGATCTTCGATCGTGATGATGTGTTCGCTGCGGGTCTTGTTGATATGGTCGATCATCGCCGCGAGCGTGGTCGACTTTCCTGAGCCGGTGGGCCCGGTGACCACCACCAGGCCTTTGGACAGGTGGCACAGCTCGAAACAAGCCTTGGGCAGGCCCAGCTGCTCGGCCGGGATGATGGTGATCGGGATCTGCCGGAGTACGACGCCGACGCCCTTGCGATCCTCGAACACGTTGACGCGAAAGCGTGCGACCCCGGGGATCTCGTAGGCGCAGTCGGCATCGCGGAGCTCGGTGAAGTCGCGCTGGGCCTTTTCAGTCATCACCTCGAGCGCGAGCGCCTTGATGTCCTCCGAGCTGAGCACGGGGCGGTCCGTGAGGTAGATGATCTCGCCATCGACTCGGACGATCGGATGGTTCTGGGACGACAAATGCAGATCCGACGCGCGCTTGGCGAGCATCGCGAGCAAGAGCTCGTCGATGCGCTTACCGCTGGTGTTGAAGGCGGGCACTGCCGGCGGCGACGCGAGAGCGGTCGCGGTGCGGGCAAAGGACGGCCCGGGCGCGCCCGCTGGTGGCGCGGCCGCCGGTGGCGTGCTCGGTGGTTCCAAGCGCGAGCTCGCTGCGGGTGGAGGCGCTGGGCTGGGTGCGGCGGGTGTCGGCGCGACGACGACTGGTCTCGCTGCGGGCGCCGGCGTCACCACTGCGGGGGCGCCGGCGACGGGCCGCGACGGGCTCGCGAAAGCCGTGGGTTCGACGGCGCGGGCGGACAGCGGCCGTGCGGAGCTCGGCGTGGACTCCGGGGCTCGCGAGGCGCGGCCGACTGGACGCAATGACACCACCAACTCGCTGCCGCGACGGGAAAACTCGACGACGTACTCGACACCGTCGTGCTCCTGGTTGCTGCGGTGGGGGCGAATCGCGGTGAGCTCGCGAAGCTCTTGCGGCGTGAGCAGCTCCTGCGCGAGGGTCTGCAACGCTGCCGCCGAGACCGGGGCGCCGCCCTGGGCAGGGGCGCGGCCGGCCACCAGCACCGCGACCGGCTCGCCGGGCGCGAGTCTGAGCTCGTCGGCGCGAGTCTGGCGAAGGATGTCGAGGTACGAGGACAGGCTGGACACCGCTTGAAGCTCCTTCGTCGAGCGGCCATCGTACACGACGACCTCGATGCCCGCGGGTGCCAGTGCGTTCGTCGCCCGTGGCCTTCTCGTCGCGCTCGCCGTGGTTTCGGCGTGGTAGGGTGGCGGACGACGTGAACCCGTCAGAACAGCGGCTTGGCGTCGAGCCCGAGGTCTCGTCCATCGAGCGTACGGTTGCGGAGCGCGACGCCCGTGGCCACTCGAGCGCGGCCCCGCTCGACTCGGTGTTCGCGTCGGTCCCCGAGCCGGGGTGGTCCGAGCGCCGCGCTGCGGGGAGGGTGCGTGCGGGGTTGTTCGGCGCCGACGAGCGCCCGCTGCTGCCGCGCTACGTCCTGCAGCGGCCGATCGGTCGCGGTGCGATGGGCGAGGTATGGAGTGCCCACGATCCCCAGCTCGGTCGCGAGGTGGCGGTAAAGCTGCTGTTGCCTGCGGCCGAACTCGACCGTGGCGCGGTCGATCGCTTGGGCCGCGAGGCGCGGTCGCTGGCTCGGCTGTCGCATCCCAACGTGGTGCAGGTGTTCGATCTCGGCACCTATCGGGCTCCGGGCGGTGCCCAGGGGCTGTTCATCGTGATGGAGCTGGTGGTGGGTACTTCGTTGTCCGCTTGGCTCGAGCGATCGCGGCCGTGGCCCGAGGTCGTCGATGTGTTCACGCAAGCCGCTCGCGGTCTTGCCGCGGCGCACGACGTTGGCCTGGTGCACCGCGACTTCAAACCCAGCAACGTGTTGTTTGGCAGTGATGGCCGCGTACGCGTCGGTGACTTCGGTCTCGCACGCCTCGTCGATCTCTCCGGTGTCGATACCGCCGCGCCGATGCCCAGCCTCGGCGAGGGCGAGCTGGCGATCACGCTCGGTGGCGACCTCACGACGACCGGTGCGGTGGTCGGCACGCCGCTGTACATGTCGCCCGAGCAGCACGCGGGTGGCCTCGTGGATGCCCGCTCCGATCAGTACTCGTTCTGTGTCGCGTTGTTCGAGGCTGTGTTTGGTTGCCCGCCGTTTCGTGGCACCGTGCATGCACTCGCCCAAGCCAAGCTCGAGCGGGCCTTCTCGGCGGATCCAGTGCGCCAGGCCACGGTACCCCCGGCGCTGCGTGCCGCGATCCTCCGCGGTCTGGCGCCCGGGCCTCGCGACCGCTGGCCGTCGATGCACGCGCTGATCGAGGCGTTGGCGGGCGTGCGCAGGTCTCGGGGTGGCCGGGTCGGCCTGGGCGCGGTCGTGCTCGTCGGGGTCGGGCTTGCTGCTGCGATCGCGATGCCCTCGGAACAGTGTGATGGGCATGCCCTCGCGCAACGGCACTGGCCTCGCGAGCGCCGCGGCCAGGTGTCCGCCGCCTTGGCGGCGACCCTCGATCCCGAGCCTTCACGGCTCGCGCTCGCCGATCTCGACCAATGGGACGCCGCATTCACCACGGCGGCACAAGCCGCATGTACGGCGGACGCAGGTCGGACGACCGAGCGGTGGGACTGCCTGACGTCGAGCGCGATCCAGTTCGACGCCGTCGCGAGCGCGTTGGTCGAAGAAACCCTCGACTCGGCAGCGGTGGCGGTGTTGACGCTCGAGCTTCCCGACCCCGGCGTGTGTGATCAGCAGCGAGAGTCGCCCGTGCAGGCGCCAGGCGAACGGGCGATTCGCGAGGAGCTGCAGTCGCGACTCGCCGCAGCGAACGTCATGTTGAACATCGGGCAGGCCCAGGCCTCGCTCTCGCTCGCCGAGTCGGTCGTGAGCGCTACCGATGATGCGACCCCCTCCACGACGGCCGCGCAGGGCCTGTATGGCGACGCGAGATACGCAGTGGGGGAGGCCTACTGGGAGCTGCTGCTGCGGCCGCAAGCCGAAGCCGAGTTCGGCGCAGCCCACCAATGGGCGATCGAGCATCGTGCCGACGCCCTGGCGTTGAGGTCGGCGTGCCGGTTGGCGAAGGCGATCGCAGCCTCCTACCGCGAGCGTGAGGCGCAGATCTGGTTGGGCCACTGCGAAGCCGCCCATCAGGCCCTGGCAGCCGCGACGCGCAGACCGTGGGAGCTGGCACTGACCCGCGGCATCGTGGCGTTCCACGCTCACGAGTATGATGCCGCCGCACTGGCCTACCGCGAGGTGATCGACGGGTGCGATCACCCGCAGTGCGCCGCGGCGGTGGCCAGCGCGAGCTTCAATCTCGCGACGCTCTACACGGCGACCGGGGACCCCGCGCTGGCCTTGCCGCTGTGGCGCGAGGTCGAGGCCCAGGCGGTGATCCGCCATGGCCCGGAGTCACCGAAGGCACTGCACGCACGGGTCCGCGCCGCCGATGCAGTCGTCGCCACCGACCCAGCCAGCGCGCTGGTCGAGTTCGACGCGCTGCTCGGCGTTCATCAGCGAGCGCGGCGTCGCTCGCCCGAGGATGAGGTGCAACTGCTCGCCTCGCGGGCCAGTGCGCTGCTGGCCTTGGGCCGGCCGGAGGACGGCTTTGCCTCCGCATTGCAGGGCCTCGACGTCGCGCGAACGACCGCGGCTGACGTCGGACTGCTGGCGTTCGGGTTGGCTCGCGCGGCCGAAATCGCCAGCGCGCGAGGTGACCTCCTGCGGGCCCTGACCTTCTACGACGAAGCGGTCACCGCGCTTCCGCCCGGCGAGCGCGAGCAACTCACGAACCTGTACCTGTCACGCGGCGTCGTGCGCTTCGAGCTCGAGCGCTGGTCACAGGGGCATGCAGATCATCAGGCTGCGCTGGAACTCGCGATCGAGATCCACGGTCGAGGGCATCGGGTGGTCGCGCTGATCGAGAGCAATAGGGGAGACGCGTTCGCAAAGCAGGGGCGCTGGGAGGACGCGGTGGCGCACTACGATCGCGCGATCGCGGCCCAGCAGGCGAGCCCAAACCACGAGCCGGGAGGCCAAGCGCTGCTGGGCTACCGGTTGTCGCGTGCGGAGGCTCTGCTGGCGCTCGGGGAGCGCTTGCGGGCGGGCGCGGACCTCACCGCCGTGATCGAAGCCGCGCCGGTCGGCAGCCAGCAGCGATTGGACGCCGCGCAGCGCCTCGCCGTGCTGTCCTCGCAGGAGGGCGCCTGATCGAAGGGTGTTGCGCGCGACGCCCAGCGTCGACGAGCCGACGCGCAAGCGCATGCCTGAGTTTGTCGCGGCGTTCGCCGCGTACATCGAGCAGCAACGTCCGCGCTGACCTCAATTTGCGACCGCAACCCGCTGGGTTGTCGACCACGCTACCGTCGGTGATGGCGCGAATCCTCGAGAGCCACGACGCACCGGGCGACCGGCCGAGGGACGGGTGAGCCGCTGGCCGCAGCGCCGCGGGACCAAACCTGCACATTGGGGCCTGCGGTCGCTGCGGGTTCGGGCGTTCATCATCGCCGTGCTCGTGGCCGTGCTGCCGCTTGCGATGGTCGCTGCTGCGAGCGTCATCGAGTCGGGTGTGGGCGATCGGCTGCGGGTCGCGGTCGATGCCGCCGCGAGACAGGCGGCGGCCAACCCCAGCGAGCTCGACGCGACCGCGCAGCAGTGGGAGGTGCAGCTGCGGGTCGTCGCGCCCGACGGCCAGGTGCGGGCGATCGTGGACCATCACGACACCGGTACGACCTCGGCGCTGGGCGACGTGTTCTTCGGGCCCGATGGGGCACCGACGCTCGCCGAATTCGACGCCGAGCTTGGCCCCTTGCTCGCGCGCTCGCCCTTCGTCAGTGCCCTCGCCGGCGCACCCTCGAGCGGTTGCAACGCTTCGACCGGGGGCCGGCTGCTCGAGTGCCACGCCGCCGTGCCGATCCGCGAAGGTGGCCGCGTCGTCGCCGTCGTCTACGCGCAAGATGGCAGTCGTCGCGCGATCCGGGCCTTGTACGATCTCCGCTATCAGCTGATCAAGCTGACCCTCATCACCGTGCCTTGCGCGATCGCGTTGGGCTGGTGGTTGGGCTGGAGGATGGTGCGGCCGATCGAGCGGTTGCGAAACCAGGCGTTGGCTCAGGTCGATCGACTCTCACGCGGTGTGCCGCTGGAGCTCGGGCGCCGCGACGAGTTCGGCGACCTCACGGCCGCGCTCAACCGCTTGATCGACGAGGTCCGTGGCCACGCGCAGGCCCACGAGGCTGCGCTTGCCGACCTTGCGCACGAGCTCAAGAACCCCGTCGCCGCGATCCGCGGCGCGGCCGAGGCGCTGCAAGATCGACCGGACCAGGTCGAGCGCACGCGCACACTCGCTGCGGTGATCGAAGACGCGGGTGGTCGACTCGATCGCCTCGTCCATCAGTTTCTCGAGCTTGCGCGGGCCGAAGCTGGGCTGGGAGGCGAGGCCCGCGAGTCGATCGACCTCGTCGCGCTCGCGGGTGGGGTCGTCGATAGCACGCGCACCGATCCTCGCTGGGCCCACCTGTCGTTCAGCTGCACGCCGATGGGCACCGCCTTGCTCACGGGAGTGCCCGCGCGCCTCGAGACCGCGCTGCGCAACCTCGTCGACAACGCGGCCTCGTTTGCCAGCTCTCGCGTCGACGTCCGCGTGAGCGTCGGTGAAGCGGTCTTGGTCGAGGTCGAAGACGACGGGCCCGGCATCGGCGCCGACGAGCTGCCGCGGATCTTCGACCGGTTTCATTCGAAGCGGCACGGCGGCACGGGCCTGGGCCTGGCGCTGGTTCGTGCGATCGCCGAGGCGCACGATGGCCGTGCGCTGGTGCGCTCGGAACCCCCGCGCGGCAGCACGTTCGCGATCGAGCTGCCTCGCGAGCTGTAAAAACCGCGTCGCGCTGGGGCCGGGGTCTATTCGCCGAGCCGCAGCGGCAAGGTGCCGCGAAAAAAACTCCTTGCCACCGGCGGGCTTCATGTCATTGTGCTCGTTCACGTCCACAGGGAGGCTGGCTGCTGCCCTGGGAGACGTCGAGGTTCCGACGCGGATGCCAACGGCGTCCGCGATCGTCGTGTCTTTCTCCGTCGATCCCGCCACTGCGGGTGAACCCGGATCTCGAACGAGCGCGCGCTGGCGGCGGTCGTTCGGGTCCCGTCTCGAGCAGCCGTCATGTCCAACATTCATCGTGTTTTCGCGGCCTTGGCCCGCGAAGGTCTGCACATTTCCAAGGCACCGCATGGCTATCGCCTGCGACGTGTGGGGCGCGACGACGTGCCCGACGCCGAGCTTCTGCTGCCGCCAGAGTTCGCACTCGAGGCCAAGGCACTCGCGCAGCTCGCCGACTTTGCCGGGGTCCATCACCCCAACGGCGGTCGTGTCTGTCGGGTGTGCGCCACGCCGGACTTTCACGCCGGGCACCTGGTGCCGGTGGGTGCAGTGGTCGCGACCACCTGCGACCTCGTCGTTCCGCAGGCGATCGGGACCGACATCAACTGCGGCATGCGCTTGCACGTCACCGATCTCGAGGTGGGGGAGTTCCTCGCCGGCAAGGACGCGCTCATCGAGAAGCTGCGGGGTGACATCTTGCTCGGCACCCGGGATGTGCCGATGACGCCCCAGGCGATGGCGGCGCTGTTCGAGCGCGGCTGCATGGGCTGGCTCGAGACCCAAGCGCACGGTTGCGGTGGCAGCGTGCGGCACAGCGATCTGTCGCAGTTGTGGCGCGAACTGGACCGTGTCTACGACAACGGGAGCCTGGTGGGCGCCGTCGGTGAGGCCCCCGAGGCGCTGGTGGATCCGACGCGAGGCTGGCTGCGTGATCCGGGCCTCGCGACGCTGGGCGGCGGCAATCACTTCCTCGAGTTCCAGGTCGTCGAGGAGATCCTCGATCCAGCGCAGGCGTTCGCCTGGGGCGTGCGTCGCGGCCAGGTCGCGCTGATGATCCACACCGGATCGCGAGCGGTCGGTCAGCACGTCGGCGTCAAGTGGATCGACCGCGCGCGACGTCGATGGCCGATCGGAGTGCGCCACCCCGAGGGCGGCATCTTCGCGCTGCATGGCCGCGACGCCGCAGACTACGTCACCGCGGTCCACACCGCGGCGAACTACGCGTTTCTCAACCGCTTGCTGCTCGCAGAGCTGGTCCGTCGAAGGCTGCGCGAGATCCACGGCGAGGGGCTCGAGGCCCCGCTGGTGTTCGATGTTCCCCACAACATCGTGCTGCGCGAGGGTGACCACTACATCCATCGCAAGGGCGCGACCCCAGCCCATCGCGACCAGCCGGTGCTGATTCCGGGATCGATGGGGACCAGCTCGTACCTGGCTCGGGGCCTGGGCAACCCGCAATGGCTGAGCTCAGCGTCGCACGGTGCCGGTCGGGCGCTGCGTCGCTTCGACATGGCGCGCCACGATCCCGCCGCGTTGGGGTTGTCCGACGTCGAGTGCGTGACGCTGCGCCCCGAACGACTGATCGAGGAAGCCCCGGCGGCCTACAAGCCGATCGGGCCGGTGGTCGACATTCAGGTCGATGCCGGGATCGTCGCAAAGGTCGCGCGGCTGCGACCGCTGCTGACGTTCAAGGGGTGACCGTGTCGCCGTAGTCGAAGTCGGTCGGCACCGGGCTGGACTGCATCGCGTTCAAGTCGTGATGTTGCTACCCTCACGGCGTCGGAGCTGGCGTCTTAGCCCAGTGTGGACTCCACCAGACGCGGCCGTCATGCAGCCACCCGTTCGCACCGCCGGGCTCGCGCTCACCCTCGCACTCGCCGTCGCATTGCCCGGCTGTCGCAGCGATGCAGCGCCCGGTGGTGACGGCACCGAGGGTACTGCAGGTGGCAGCTCGGTCGGCGAGAGTGCGACCACCACGACCTCGAGCAGCTCGGGCCTCGGCGCCGACGCCAGCAGCTCTGCCGATTGGGACGAAGGCTCGACCACCGAGCCGCTGATCCCGATCGATTGCACCGAGTCGTGCATCGACGTCGCATCCAACGCTGGCATCGCGCTGTGCTACTCGTGCCGCTGCAAGGCGGCCTTCGACAACTGGCTGCCTGGGCCCGACGAGGTGCAGTGTAGCGAGGCGACGCCGATCATCTCGTACCATGCGGATCTGTCGGGGCCCGAGATCGTCCTGGCGCCGTCGCTACCCGACGCGACCGACTGCGCGAACCCATCGTTGCTGACCGGATCGTGCCGCCAAGGCAGCAAGCTCGGCCAGTTGCAGCACGGGGACGTGATGCTGCGCTGGATCTGTCGCGATCCCTACCTGGACCTCAACGGCGAGGTGCTCTACGAGGACATGGGGCTGGTCGGCCAGAACGTCCGCACCGGCGTGACGTGCTTCTGGGACGACATCGACGACGTGACGCACGACGACGACATGCCGCCGCTCGACCTGATGGAGGCCAGCGACCAGGAGCGCGCGCGCCATCAGGAGGTCTTCTATTTTACCGACGGCGACAGCTGCAAGGAGTGCCACGATCACGATCCGTTCATCTACACGCCGTATCTGCAGTCCACCGATTGGATCACTGTCGCGGCGGCGAAATCGCCGTACTCGCTGGTCAATCTCAACGGGACCGGGCGTGCGACCGGCAATTTTCACCTGGTCTCGCCGCAAGCCAACGCATGTCTCGCGTGCCATCGTATCGGCAGCCAGAACACCTGCGAGAGCTTCGTGCGCGACTCGCTTGGGCTGAACAAGGACGCGCCTTACGAGCAGCAGGTGCGCGACGCGGCGCAACCCGGCAGTCCGCACTGGAAGCTCGCGTACTGGATGCCGACAGTCGCCGCGCCGGTCGCCGACTTTGCGACGTGGGTCGGGTTGTTCGGCGTCGCGCGTGACCACATCCTCGCGTGCTGTGCCGCGCCCGGTCGCGACATCGGCGACTGTCTCTGGGAGCCGGTTCCCGCGGAGGGTTGAACGCGATGGTTGACGACCCCAAGCGGGGGTCGCCAACCCAAAGCGGCGCACGGATCAGCCGCTGGGCGAGCCCGCAGAGCTGAGCGCAAATCCGGTCATGTCGCTGTAGGTGTACGCCCCGAACAATCCCGCGTAGGTGTCGACCTGCCCGGACGCTGGGTCGACGCGGTAGGCCTCGCTGCCGCCGAAGGTGACGCCCCAGACGTTGCCGGCGAAGTCGATGCTGACGCCATGCACGTACGCCGGAATGGCGAGCTCGCTGACGATCGTCACGGTCTCGGTATCGATGCCGACGAGCACGCCGTCGGGGTACCGGCTGTGCCAGAGGATGCCGTCGGAGTCGACCATGCAACCACCGATCGCGGCGCCGGGCCCGGCCACGGTCTGGTAGGTGCCGGTGACCTGGTCGAAACGCGCTGCACCGCCGCCGCCGCACAGCCATGGTCGGCCTTCGAGGTCGATCGCGATGCCGTAGCTCGGGCCTGCGGGCGGCGTAGGCCAGGTCTGGACCGTGAAGTCGTCACGGTCCACGCGCAGCAACGCCGAGCCGTTTTGGTTGCCCCAGAAATTGCCGTCCCCGTCGACGGCACCACCGTAGACCAGGGTGTTGACGCCGGGGATCGGTACGGTCTGCTCGACCACGCCGTTGTCGCCGTTGAGCAACAAGACCTGCGCGACACCGTTCCCGGGGTTCCAGCACTCGGTCCACAGCTTGGCGCCTTCCCACGTGCAGCTGCCTTCGGAGAATTCGCCCTTGGTCCACGCCATCGGGCGATTCGAGGAACACACCAGGGGATTGTGCCAGGCCACGCACTCGTCGGTGCCCCACGCGAGCACATCGGCGGGCCCTGTCGAGGTCTGGATCCCGGGCATGCCATTGCCCTCGACGCAGTTCGCTTGATTCGCAAAGACCTTGGTGACGCCGCCGCTGCGATTGGCGATGGCGACATCGCCGTTGAGGTTCACCGACGTGCGTGATGGGCTGCCGGCAGCGTCGGCCCGCACGATGTAGCGAGCCTCCTCGATCATCGTCTCGGTGTTGAGCTTCGTCATCGTGCCTTCGGCACTGTTGGCGATCCAGATGTACGAGAGAAATCCGTCGCCGCCGCCACCTTTACCGCCGCCACACGAGGTGCCACCGTCGGGGACGCCGAGGTCGAACAACGTGCCGTTGTCGTCGTCGGCGTCGTCGTTCGCGGTGTCGCTGGTGTCTGCGGGTACGGTGGTGTTCGCGGACGAGCCTTGACCGCTGCTGCCGCCGCCCGACGCCTCGTCGGCAGTGTCCGCGGTGTCGCCGGTGCCTGCGGTCAACGTCGCGAGGCCGGCTTCACCGCCTTCACCCCCGCCGTCGCCGCGACCCGGTGCAGCGTCACCGCAGGCGAATAGCGTCGAGAGCGTCAGTGTGAATGATGTGCGTCGCATGCGTTGTCTTCCCGCGAGCGGTAGCTGCGGTCCCAGCACACAGCGTCGCACGCGGGGCGGGAGAGTGTCCACAGTCGATAGCTGGGGGCGGACGGCGACAGCGCTGCGCCAGCGGGCGGAGCGCGGGGCGCCCGGGCCCTCGATCGCCGCGAATGGAATCCGCCGGTCGTGCCACTGCCTCGGATGACGATGCTCCGCACGCCCCCAATGTTCCGCTCCTCCCTGATCGCTGCGCTGCTCCTCGGGTCCTCGGTTGCCTGCGATAGCAAGCCGGCGGACTCGGCCGCGAAGACCGACGGCAAGGCCAAGTCGGACGCGAAGCCTGACGCGAAGGCGAAGGCCGACGCGAAAGTCGCCGCCAAGCCCGAGACCGAGACCAAGACCGAGACCAAGACCGAGCTCGCCGCCAGGACCGAGACCAAGGCCGACGCGCCCCAGCCGGTGGCCGAGAAGCCCGCGGGTCCTGCGCCCAAGATCGAGGCGAGCTGGGTCGAGGTCGATCAAGGCGGCATCGAGGGCGAGAACCTTCCGGCGATCAGCACCGACGGCGCGACCATTGCCCACCTGCACGAGGTGCTCGGCGGCGGCGAGTCGCTCGTGTTTCGCAGCCGCGCGGGCGCGGTCGAGCAGACGATCGAGCTGCTCTCGGTTGCCGAGTACGAGGCGGCGAAGGACGTGCCCGCGCTCGAAGGACTGGTCGGCCCTCGCATCACCGAAGCGCACGCTGCGATCGCCAAGCGCGGCTGGAACCCGCTCGTCGGCGGCTCGATGACGCCCGACGAGATGGCCAAGAGCGGTCTCGTCGCGACCGTCGCCGGCGACCGCCTCACGATCACCAAGGACGGCGCCGAGGTCTTCGCAAAGGACGTCGCCAAGCGTCAGCCCTGTGAGAAGCCGAGCGTCCACGGCGTGTGGCGCGACGCCGACGCGACGATCGCCTACGCGGTGGTGACCCACTCGCTGAGCAAGTGCGAGCCCGCGATGGCCGACGAGCACCACGTCGTGCCGCTGAAGTAGCGGGCGCTCGCGCATGTGGTGGATCAGCAGGTGAACCCCGACCACCAGGCCGGTGGCTGCGAGCGCGTGCACCTGGTCCGCGCTCACGACCGGGGGCACGCCTGGGCTGCGTCACTGCGTCAATTTGCGCATCCAGAAGTCGTCATACCCGCCCGCGTCCCGAAGCCGCCCGCCGATGACCGGCTGATCCAGCGAGTCGATCGCAACCGCGAAAAGAATGTCGTACCCGACATCGAGCCCGTCGACATCGTGGACCCACGCGGTGTTGCCCTCGGGATCGAGCTTGCGCGCGAACACGTGCCGGTCGCTGAGGTTCGACGCCTGGTCGCCAACGATGACGATGTTGCCCGCGCCGTCGACGGCGACACCCCAGGCGTTCGCACTGCCGCCCTGGGTGCCCATCCATTCCTCGGTCCAGTCCGGGTCGATGCCGTCCGCGGGGTGATGTGCGAGATAAGTCTGCAGCTGACCGGGCGCAACGCCTGCGACGTAGATACCGTCGTCCGCATCCGTCGCGATCCCGAAAAATGCCACGTTGCCGCCGAGGCCCGCGGTCCACGTCCACAGCTCGTCGCCGTCGGCGTCGAGCCGGCGCACGTATGCCGCAGTGTTGCTGGCGGTCCCGATCGCGATTGCGTCGCTGCTGTCGATGTCCAGCGCGACCGTGCCGGCGCCCGACGGTACGCTGATGCGCTGGTTCCAGATCTCGTCGCCGCGCCGACGATCGCCCAGTCACTCACCCGTGCCCGCGGCTCGAGCTCGCCCTGATGCCGCTCGAGCAGCGCGAGGTTGCGATCGACAGCGACCGCCCCAGGCACCGCGCCCGCATCCGGGCAGGACACGCCCATCTTCGTGGCGATGCGGCCGCGCCGGGGAGCGGCCGTCTCGGCAGGCGTCCGACTCTTGGGCCCGCGGGATCGTTTCGTTTATTGCGTTTAGCGGAGGACCGGGTAGACTCCCCCTCGGGAGAACGCCATGCATGCTGTACCCGCGTCGACGAACGCCGCCGAGATCGCCCGCTCGGCCCTCCGTGACCTCGAGCCGCTGAGCAAGCGCGCTCGGGCTCCGCGATCGGTGACGTTGCGCTCCGAGGACAATGGCCGCGAGGTCAGCGTGACGCTTCCGCCGGACGCGTTGCGCCTGCTCGTCGAGGTGCTTGGGCACATGGCGAATGGAAGCCTCGTCGCCGTCCTCCCGCTGCACGCCGAACTCACCACGCAGCAGGCGGCCGAGTTCCTGAACGTCTCGCGCCCTCACGTCGTCCGGTTGCTCGAGGAAGGCAAGATCCCGCACCGCAAGGTGGGCACGCATCGCCGGATCAAGATGGCGGACGTCCTCGAGTACAAGCGCCTCGAGGATGTCGACGCGAAAGCCGCCCTCGAAGAGCTGGCCGCCGAAGCGCAGAAGCACGACCTCGGATACTGACGGAACCGCGGCGTGGCGTTCATCGTCATCTACGACGCGTGCGTGCTCTTCCCGGCACCACTTCGCGATCTGCTCATCCGGGTGGCGCGGACCGGGGTGGTTCAGGCCCACTGGAGCGACCAGATCATCGAGGAGTGCTTCCGCGCCGTGCTACGTGAGCGCACCGATCTCGCGCCGGAGAACCTGGTGCGGACGAGGATGCTGATGAATCTCGCGCTGCCGGACGCCAACGTGACCGGATACGAGCCGCTCATCGACAGCTTCGAGCTGCCAGATCCGAACGACCGCCACGTCCTCGCCGCAGCCGTTCGGATCGGCGCCCAAGCGATCGTGACGTTCAACCTCGACGACTTCCCTGCATCCGCGCTCGAGCCGCTCGGGCTCGAGGCGAAGCATCCCGATGACTTCATGATCGAGGTCCTCGACCTCGCGCCCGGCGCGATCGCTGCCGCCATCCACGCGCAGGCCGGGGCGCTGAAGACCCCGCCCAAGACGGTCGCCGACCTGCTGGAGACACTTCAGCGCCAAGGGCTGCCGCTCGCCGTAGCGCGCCTGCGAGACGCATACGGGTCACCGCGGTGAATCGCCTCACGGCCCCCGTCCGCGAGCGCATCTCCGGGGACCTGGTACGCCGCGCGGATCATGGCGAGGAAGGGATCGCCGCACGCCGCGCGCACCTCACCCAAACGCCAGCGACAGCAGCCACGCGATCGCGAACAACGGCGCGGCGATACCCGCAGCCACCACCGCAGTCGCAGCGCCAACCATCGCCCAGTCGCCCAGCCGTGCCCGCGGCTCGAGCTCGCCCTGATGCCGCTCGAGCAGCGCGAGGTTACGCGTGTTCGAGCGCCACAGCAGGTCGAACACATCGCCCGCCACCGGGATCATCCCGAGGCCCGAGTCGATCGCGATGTTCAAGAACATCCGCGCGACCACGACCCGCGGAACCCCGCGGCGCACGGCGGTGCCGAGCATCGTCAGCGCAACCGCACCGGTGATCGCATCGCCGAGCACAGGCACCAGCGCACCGACGACCGCGTCGAGGCCGATGCCGAACTTGGTGCCGGGGATCCGCACCAGATCGTCGAGCCACCGGACCATGCTGGCCACCCGCGCGACCTCGTCGGTGCGTGCGAGGTGGCGCTCGGCCATGCGCTCGGCGTCGGCGACAGAATCGAGCGCGGGCTCGCCGACGAGATCGACAGCCCCGGGATGCTCGAGCACGGACGACAAGGACGCAGACGCCACGAGGGCACAACTTGTGGCCGATCGCGCGCGCGTCAAGGCCCGGCGCCCGATGCGGGGTTGCGTGGCCCGTCGCCGCTGACGTAGCGTCCGCTCGTGCATCGTGCCTGTGCAGCCCCCATCGTCGTCCTTGCGCTCGCCTGCGGCGGGTCCGACCCCAGCGCCGAAAGTGGCGCGACCGACGTCACCGAGTCCACGGACCCCACAGCGCCGAGCTCCGAGGCCGGCACCGTCGCGGAAAGCTCGACGGTCGCAGTCGACAGCAGCTCCGACGATGGCGCCGACACCACCACGACCGAGCCCTCGAATGTGCCCGAGTTCGGCGCGACGTTCACTGTGATCGGAACCGCCGCCGACGGCCTGCAGGTTCCCCGCGATCTCGAGTTCGCGCCTGGCCATCCCGAGCAGCTGTGGACCGTCAACGGTGCGAATCACGGCGTGGTGATCTTCATGGATCCCGGCACCCCCACGCAGGTCGCCGACGCGCGCGTGGACGCCTACGGCCAGCACTTCATGGCCTACGTGTCGTCGCTGGCGTTTGGCACCGAGGAACGCTTCGCGTCGTGCCAGGAGTCCCGCAACGAGTGGAACGTCGGTCCGCA
>CANLQR010000091.1 GCA_947492135.1 Deltaproteobacteria bacterium
GGCGCTCTCGCTGGGGATGTCGTCGGCTTCGGGCTTCGGTGGCAATCAGTGGTCCGCTCAGGGTTCGCAGCGCTACGTCATCGGCTCGGGCTCGTTCTTGTTTCTGTCGTACGGCGGCGGCATCGCGTGGCGTCCGAATCGCTACTTCGCCATCGGCGCCAACTTCCTGGCCGGATTTTTCTCTGGCGACTTCACCGTGAAGACCCGCCAGGGCGCGGTCGGCGACAAGCAGAACGAAGAGTTCGCCAGCGACAACACCGTGCGCGTCCGCGTGCGCGACAGCTTCGTGCCGTCGGGCAACTTCGGTGTGCTCAGTCACCCGATCGATGCCCTCGAGCTCGGTCTGTCGGTGCGCTTGCCGCTGCGCACGCGCGCACACGGCTCGTTGGCGTACACCCCGGGGCCCGAGGGCACCGACGCCAAGCTCGCGAGCCGCTCGCGGGTGGACATCGCCCAATCGTTTCCCACCGTGGTCCGGGCCGGCATCCGGGCGATCCACCCCGCGTTCGATCTCGAGCTCGACTTCGTGTTCGAGAACTGGCGCTCGGTGCAGAAGATCGACGTTGGCTTTCGCAACCCGGATCGCGACGTCAATCCCTCGGAGCTACTGGCGGCGTCGCCCTATGACGATCCGTCGCTGCTGTACCTCGATGTGTTCGGCAACGGCACCGTGTATAGCCCGCTGGTCGCGACCGACGTCCCGCTGCAGTTCCGCGACACCTACTCGATCCGTCTCGGATCTGATGTCGAGATCTGGCCGGGGCATCTCACCGTGCGCGCAGGGGGATTCTGGCAGTCCTCGGCGTACCCTAGCGACCACCGCACGATGTCGGTGCGCTTCCCGTTCACGCAGCAGGTCGGGCTCGGCGCGGGCCTCACGTGGCATGCAGTACCGCAGCTCGACGTGACCGCGGGATATCTGCACATTTTTCAGCCCGAGGTCGTGGTTCGCAACGGCATCGTGCAGGCCAATGCCTTCCGCGAGCCCGGTGACTCCGACAACCTCGGGAACGTCGTGAACAACGGCCGCTATCAAACCAGCATCGACCTGTTCGGTCTTGCTCTGCAGGCCCGCTTCCTCGCGGGCCGGAAACCCCGCTCATGACCACACACCTCGCTCTCCCGATCTTGTGTCTCGCTGCGGCGTGCGCTGCTGCGCCTGGCGACGAGCCGACCACCGCAGGCGATAGCGGCGGACTCGAGACCTCCGACGCGGCAGGTTCGACTGCGCCCGAAGCCACCGGCGATCCGACGGGCCCCGCAGGCGTGTGCGGTGACGCCAACGAGGCGGCGCCGATGATTCCACCGCCCGGCGAGTGCTACAACAACGCCGGCTGCGACAGCTGCAACTGCCTCACGTATCGCGACACGCCACCCGAGGCGTCGTCGGTGTGTGCCGAGCCGGGTGCCGCGGGGACGCTGCGTATCACCGCGACGGTGCTGGAGTTCCCCGACGCGACGGTGATGCCGGGGGTTGCGGTCGAGGTCTTCAACGCTTTCGACGTCGGTGTCATGGGCATCGAGAACGCCATGCCGGTTGCGACGACCGCGACGGACGAAGCGGGTCGCTTCGATCTGGAGATCATGCCCACCGACTCCATCGGAATGGTCGCCATCATCCGGGCCGAGGGCTTCCGTCCCACCGCGACCGGCCTGGCGAAACCGCCGTACGAGGCTGCCAACGCCATCCACGACGTGTTCGTGGTTCCCGAAGCGGTGCTGTCGGCGTACAGCGACGCGCTCGCGACCGACCCGGCGCTGGCCGATCATCTTCCTCTGGGCGACGCGGGCGGCGTGGTCGGCAGCGCCCGCAATCGCTACACCGGCGAGCCGGTCGCGGGGTTGCGCATCGTGTCGAAGACCAACGGCCCGGGCACCGCGGCGATCGTCCGCTACCTCGCCGACGACGGCACCTTCACCGACGACGCCACCAGCACGACTGGCATCTACGTGCTGCTCAACCCCGCGCTCGCCGAGGAATTCGAGGCCGAAAATGCTGGCCAGATTGTCTCGACCCGCGCGAACAAGGCTGGCAGCGGCGCGCCCGGGGTGTTCACCATGAATCTATCGATCGATCTGGATCCGGGGGAAGATCCTTTCGAGTAGGGCGCGAGCGCTCGCGTCAGGGACTCGGATTGCGCTCGCGCAACAGTCCGGCCTTGCGCGCCGTCATGAGCTCGAGGCAGACGTCCTTGAAGAGCTCGTACGCGGTGCCGGAGCGCTCGACCTGCAAGAGGTCCGCGAACGCGGGCTCGACGGGCTGGGTCGGGGCGCCGTACCAGATCACCAGCGGCGGGTGCTCGATGTGGGCCACGGCTGCGATCGCTTCTTTTCTGGCCTCGGCACCGGGCAGGATCAGCAGCGCGTCACACTGTGCGATCGCGGGCTCGTGCGGATCGTGGGCGTCATCGTCGAAGGCGAAACACTCGAAGTCCACCTGCTCGTCGCCGATCGCGAGGGACGTCGTGGTCAGGCAGCCGAACGGCGTCTCGAAGAGATCGTCGGGTTGGTCCAGCACCTCGACGAGCTCGGTGAGAAACCCGCGGGCCGCACCCGGGGAGCCAACGACATAGACCGTGAAGCTGACCGCACGATTCGCCAGGCCCGAGAACATCGGAGCCCGAACGTACCACAGCAGGGCGATCGACCCGGGTCGCCAACGAGTTCGGGGTGGGCCCGCTGGGGAAAGTCTGGTAGTCGAATCGATGGTGGCCGCGGATCCGACTGGGGTGTCGATGCGCCGGGTGGGCCTTTTGGTGGCCTATGTCGCGCTGCTGTACGCCTCGCTGCCGTGGACACGCGGCGTGCTGGTCGCGCTCTACCAGCTCGAGCTCGTCGGTGGGCTCGTCACCGGTGCGTATTTCCTCGCCGCGGCGCTGCTGGCCTATCACGTCGTGTTCGACATCCGACTCACTGACCGCGTCGCTTTCGCGGCGCTCGTGGTCATGGGCGCCGTGATCGGGGCCTTGGTGCTGGGGCTGGAGATTCCCGAGGAGCGCATGCACTTTCTTCAGTACGGATTGCTCGCGGTCCTCGCGCGCCGTGCGCTCGCGCTCCGACTGCCAGCTCGGCGCCAGTATCCTGTAGCGATCGTCCTCGCCGCGGCGGTCGGCTTTGGCGACGAACTGATCCAGGGCCTGCTCCCCGGGCGCGTGTACGATCTACGCGACGTGGTCATCAACGCACTGGCCGCAGTGCTCGCAATGGCGGGCGACGAGGCACTGCACAATCGACTCGGCTGGCGCCCGCGAGCCGTCGTTGCGGAGGCCGAGCCGTGACCTCGATCCTGATCGTCGACGACGAGCCCGCGGTGGCGGACGTCCTGAGCTTCGCGCTGCGCAAGGCGGGATTCCTCGTCCACACGGTGGGCACCCTCGCTGACGCACGCCGGGCCCTGCGCGCAGCACCACCGGCGCTGGTCGTGCTCGACCTCGGACTGCCCGACGGCGATGGCCTCGAGCTGTGCCGGGCCCTGCGCGACGGACCGGGGATCCCCGTGCTCGTGCTGACCTGCCGCGACGAGGAGGTCGATCGGATCCTCGGTCTCGAGCAAGGCGCGGACGACTACGTGATCAAGCCGTTCTCGCCACGCGAGGTGGTCGCGCGGGTTCGCACGATCCTGCGCCGCGCGACTGCAGGCGGCGCCGCTGCGCTGCTTCGTCATGGTGATCTCGCACTCAATATCGACGAACACCGCGTGACCGTGCTCGGCGTGGTCGTCGAGCTGACCCCCCGTGAGTTCGATGTCGTGCGTGCGCTGCTCTCGTCGCCGCTGCGGGTGTTCTCCCGCGAGGCCCTGGTCGAGCGGGCCTACCGCGGCGAGGCGCTCGTCAGCGCGCGTACCATCGACTCGCACATCAAGGGCATCCGGCGGAAGTTCGACGCGGCGGCCGCGGGGTTCGACCCGATCGAGACCGTCCACGGGGTCGGCTACCGTGCCCGCGAACCGGCCCAAGCTCCGGCCCGCGACCGGGATGACCCCGCGTGAGCGAGGCCGCGCCCCGAGCTCGCGCAACGCTGCGGCGCCCACTGTCGCGACGCATCATGGTGGTCCTGTTCGCGTTGGTCCTGGTGCCGATCCTCGGCTGGACCGCGGTGGGCGGGGTGTTTTTCTCGTGGTCGCGCGGACTCGATGCGACCGACCTCGCACGCCACGCCGAGATGGTCGCCGCGTTGCGCAATGCGCTGGGCCTGGTGCTCATCGTCAGCTTCGTCGCGCTCGGTGGCGCGGTGCTGTACCTGCGCCGGACCGTGTTCGATCCGCTGGCCGAGCTCGCGGCGCGGGCGCGGCAGGCCGCAGCGGGAGGCTGGAGCTCCCCGCCCGAGCGCGATCGGTCCGACGAGATCGGTGATGTCGCGCGTGCGCTCGACGACAGCGTGACCGCACTGCAGCGACGGGCCGAGGGTGCGGTTGGGTTCGCCGCGAACCTCAGCCACGAGCTGCGGACGCCGCTGGCGGCGATTCGCGGCGCGGCAGAGCTGATGGCCGACGACAGCCTCGAGCCCGAGGACCGCCGCCGATTCGTCACGAACGTGACGATGGAGTCCGAGCGACTCGAGCGCCTCGTCCGCGGGCTGCTCGACCTGGTGCGCGCCGAGCGGGACGGCCCGGTGAGCGACAGCGGCAGCGTCGACCTCGGTGAGGCGCTCGCGGAGGTCGTGCGTCGGGCGCAGCCACTGCTGGCGCGCAAGTCGCTGCGGGTCGAGGTCGTCGCAGCCCAGGGCGTGCCGCCCGCGGCGATGGGACCCGAACGCTTTCATCGAGTCATCCTCGGCCTGCTCGAGAACGCGATCAAGTTCTCGCCGGCCGGCGCGACGATCTCGCTGGCCACTGCGCTGGCCGACGAGGGTCACGTGCGCGCCACGGTCGCGGACCAAGGGCCTGGCGTTCCGACCGAGCTGCGCGAGGCCGTGTTCGATCGACACTTCAGTGCGCCCCGCGAAGGCGCTGCGGCGGCGCGTGGTACCGGCCTCGGGCTCGCGATCGTCAAGGGCCTCGTCGAGAGCGCGCGAGGGCGCGTGACGGTCGACGACGCCCCCGGCGGCGGCGCACGATTCCAGGTCGATCTACCGATCGCGAGCCTCTCGAGCCCTCGAGTCGAGTGAGTGCGCTCCCCTTTGTTGCAGGTCGCGACACCCTCGCACCTCGTGTGCCAACCGCGTCGTCCCGGCTCGTCTACGCCACGAGATCGGCGGGTGCGCCCGTCGCTTGACGGCCGCCACTGCCAACCGTCTACTCCGGCTCCGGAACGAAAGATGAGTCGAACCTGGCTGCTGTTCGGAGCCCTGGCGCTCGGCTGTCGTCCCTGTGAAGACGACTGCGTCGAGTTCGTCGAGTTGTCATTTGCTTCGTCTGCCGCCGACGGGAGCTTCGCGTCGACCCGCTATTTCATCGTGGTCAGCGCCGACGGCAACGTCGCCGATTGCGAGATCGAGGTCAGCACCCCGATCGGCGATCAACAACCGTGTCAGGGCGATGCCGTCGTCTCGATCAGCGACGGCAGCACCGATGACACCGACGGCGGTACCGGCGGTGGCTCGCTGCGCGTCGTGCTGCGCTGGGACTTCGCGCCCGCGGAGTTCGACCTGGTGGTCCGCGACGCCGCCAAGACCCTGGTGTTGACCAACACGCTCACACCGGCCTACCAGGACCAAGGCGTGGATTCGTGCGCCGGTGGGTGTCGGCGCTTCGAGCAGGAAATCGTCGTGCCGTAGCAGTGGCGTCAGCACGTGCGAGCCAACCGGCATCGCGAGTCTCGCGGCAACCATCGGAGGCCCTGCAGCGCCTCGAGTTCGGCCAACGTCATGGACAGGGAATCGGCAGGTAGGGATTGAGCTGCGGAAAGTCGCCCTGGAACTCGGCGTAGGCCTTCGCGCGGGCGTCGACCCAGTGCGATCCGACGGGCGCGACGGGATTTCCCGCGGCGTCGGCGATCGGGTTGGCGCCGGGCTTGTAGTGGACGAAGATCCCCGACTTCAAAGACTCGGCGGCGAACTCGACCAGGGCGTCACACGCGAACGTGTCGCTCACGGGGCCGGCGAGCGTGAGATCGATCTGCCGCGCGTCACTGGCGACTGCGGCGATCGCCGTCACGTCGAGGTCGGAGATCGGTAGGGTTGGGATCGGCCGAGTGAAGCTGCCCGGGTTTTCGCCGCGGGGTTCGGCGTAGCCACCCTCGTAGCCACCGTCGGGGTCCGGGCCGCTGTCGTAGCCGCCGCCCGTGGGGTCGTAGGTGTCGGTCGGGTCGGGGCCGGTGGTGGGATCGGTCGGGTCGGCGCTCGTCGCGTCAGAGGTCGCGCCGGTGGGATCGCCGGTGGGATCGCCGAGCGTGGGGTCGGCGGTGGGGTCGCCATCGGAGATCGGACCGCCGTCGTCGCTGCCGACGCTGTCGTCGTACAGGCCATCGTAGTCGAGCGCGTAGTAGACGGTGGAGCCGACGTCGCGCACACCGATGCTGAGACGAAAGGCCTGGGTGTCGACCGTGCCGGGATTCGCCATCGGCTCGCTGAAGGTCAGGCGGATGGTCTGGGCGTCGGTGAATGAGGCCGCGACGAGGGTCGGGGCAGTGCCGTCGGTTGCGGGAGTGCTGCAGGCGAGGAGGGTGGTGCTGCCGAAAACCAGGGCGCGGAGATCGGGGCGATGGGTCAGGCGCATGGTGTCGACGGTAGCGGTGGTTGAGCGGGGCGCCAAGTGGGGGGAAGCCGGGGTTGATCGCGAGGACGCACGTAGGTGGGCGTCAGGAGTTGGGTCGCCGCAACGTAGCGATGTTGGTGGGGGTGTTGCGCCCGTCAGGTGTTCGCTGGATGGTCGGCCGTTCGGTCGATCAGCGTCGTCTCGCGATGGGCCTGGGGATCGGCTTGCTGGCCGCGAGCGTCGGGTGTTCGCGAACGACGATTCACGCGATGCTGCGCGGTCAAGTCGGGGTTGGGCTGCGCAAGCTTGCTGCGATCGCGTGGGCGCTGGAGTGCGAGGCGGCTGCGTTGATCGATGAAGCGAATGATGTCGCACATGTCGCCCCCCCCCTACATGCGGCGCTCCGATGGATCTTGTTCGCGTGTTCGCACGCAACGTGAACGCGTGGCGTCGGCGTCGTGGGCTCGTGAACCTCGAATCGCTCGCACGGGCCGCCGCGATGTCGACCACACAGCTCTACGCGATCGTCGGGGCGCGATGCGACCCGAGCATCGATCGCGTGGAGGACCTGGGTCTCGCGCTCGAAGTGCCGCCCCATCGGCTGCTACGAGCGGTTGACGGAGGTTTTTCGGTATCCTGAACACGGCCGGCTTCGGGCCGATCCACTCTGGGGACGTCGGCTGCGTTGGGCGTCGGCAAGAAACGGAGTGTGGCGATGAGCGGCCGGATCATCACGTTGTTCCCGAAACGCGCGTTCGACTATTCGTTCATGGCCGCGGGCGCGACCCAGGTCGTGACCCTCCATCGCTCGCTGCGGATCCCGCCATTTTTCTACTACTGGCTCGGCGTCCGCGTGCACAACAAGGACATCGTCAGTGGCTCGATGGCGGTGGAGTTGTACCAGACGCTGCCGTCGTCTCAGGACCCGCAGGAGTTTACAGTCGGTTATGCGCCGCCGACGTACACGCCGGCGATGGCCGTGACGATCTCGAGCACGGGATCGGCGCCGCTCCTGGCCACGCCGGTGACGAGCAGCAACCTTGGGCCGTATCTGCGGGTGGTGCTGCGGATGACGGCGCCAACCTCAGGGAGGCTCTACGCGGAGTTGAGCGCGGTGTTGCACGTGCGTGCGCCGTGACGCGGAGGCGACGATGTCCGTTCTGATGCAGTCGCCCGTATCGTCGCGCGCGCAACGTCAGGGTGCCGGGCCGCCCGCTCCACTCGCGCCGAAGGTGGCGACCTGCGAGGCCGGTACGCGGGCCAAGCTGCTTGGCGCGTATCAGATGGCGTTCGGGTGGGCGCAGTCCACGGTCGCGTGGCTGCGGCAGTTGCTCCGCTCGCCGTCGATCCGCCGCGAATGGAACGCGGGCGTGGTCGGGCGGCTGTTCGGGCCGTTCTCGGTGGCGCGGGCACGACGGGTGGTCTCGGTGGCGCGCGGGGTGCTCGACCGCTTCGAGCACGGCTTTCTGCGCGAGGGCCGACGGCTGACGACAACGCTGGTGTGCCTACCTGCAAGCTATCGGCGCTGCGGCACCGGGCTGTTGGGCAACGCAAGCATCTTCGGGACCTTGCGATTTTGTCCGCGCCTGCTCGATCGAGACCTGGCCGGGATCGCCAAGGTGGTGCTGCACGAGATGATGCACCAAGGGCTGGGGGTCGGGGATCGACGCCATGAGAACTGCCAGGGGAGTAAGCACCGCTGCTACCGCGAGGGCGCCGATGCCCTGGTGGCTGCCGGGCGCTACGACCTCGCCGGCAGAAATATCGACAACTACGTGGCGCTGATGCGGCACGTGGGTGGGCGCGCGGGGTGACCGGCGCCGAGAGATGAGACGAGCGACCGGCGTTGGTGCCGCGTCGCGGGGTGTGCAACCGAGCAACGCGCAACGACTGAAGGAGGACCATCATGGACGACGACGACATGGACGTGGACGCCGAGGCGCTCGAGGAGCTAGATGCTGGCGAGTTCGACGACGAGTTCGACGCCAAGCGCCGCCGGAGTTCGGGGGTGCGGGTGTTCAATCTGTTTTCGAAGCGGGTGTTCGACTACTCGTTCCTGCCGGCCAGCACCACGACGATCACGATTCGACGTGCGCTGAAGGTGCCGCAGTTCTACTATTACTGGATGGGCCTGCGGATCCATAACCGGGACATCGTGAACGGGACGTACTCGCTGCAGGTGTTCCAGACGCTGCCAAGTCGGCAGGACCCGCAAGAGTTCAGCGCGGCAGCGGCGAGCATGACGCTGACGTGCGCGGCCGCGGACGCGCCACCGGCGTTGAAGACGACGACGCTGAACAACCTTGGGCCGTACTTCAAGGTGGTGATGAGCATCACGCAGGGGACGGCGAGCGCGAGGTTCTACGCGGAGATGTCGGCGGTGCTCTACGCGAGGCCGGCGTGAACGGGGGCATGTGATGCACGCGCAGGCCAGCAGCGGATGCGGCGATCCGAGTTGCTCGGGCGGATGCACCAGCGGCAGTGCGGCCGCTGCTGCGGCTGCGAGGTCCGGATCGCGGAACTGCGGGTGTGCCCAGTGCTCGGGCTCGGCCTCCGGCTCGGGGGTGAACTCGGCCCCCGGTGGGCGTGGTGGGTTGGCGTTCGTGACTCGGGCAGAGTACGAGGACGGGTTCGATGAGGGCGATGCCTGGGAATCGGCGTCGGATGACGATGATGGCTTCGATGATGATAATGACGCCGGCGATGACGCGGATGGTTGGGACGCTGAAGACGAGTCCGAAGACGAGTCCGAGTTCGACGCCGAAGACGAGTTCGACGCCGAAGACGAGTTCGACGACGGTGACGAGTTCGACGACGGTGACGAGTTCGACGACGGTGACGAGTTCGACGACGGTGACGAGTTCGACGACGGTGACGAGTTCGACGACGGTGACGGTGAGCCTACGGGCGACGAGGAGTTCGATGACGACGGGAAACCCATGGGCAAGCCGCTGCCGCCCATCGACCCAACCGAGAAGCCGCTGCCGGGCAATGGTGAGAAACCGCTACCCCGCAGTGGCGGGAAGCCTTCGCCGAAGGGCGGGAAGAAGCTGCCAGAACTGGAGGCGAGGTTTCGGACGCTCAAGTATGGTGTTGGCCACTGCCGCAAGGGCAATCTCGCCAAGGTAAAACGCGCCTTTGGCAGAGCGTACGTGATCGCGCGTGGTGCTCGAAAAGAGATCGAGAAAATTACACGGCAGTCCCATGCAACGCGGGTCCGGCTGTGGAACGAGCCAGTTCCAGGCGGCGGTAAGTTGTCGTCCCTCGGTTTTTGGTTTGGTGCAAAGGTCGTGGAGGACCGACGCCTGTTCGAAATTGCCTTGGGCACCATTGAGGAGACCGTGCAGCGCTGGGAACGTGCGTTCAGGCTGGGATTCTATGCTGGTGGGCTCCCGGTCTTCATTCGCTGCAAGAAGGGCGACTGCGTCGGCGGAGGGACTCCGGCTCGTCATCTTCTTCGCAATACGATCGAGTTCTGTGGGCCATTTTTTGGGGGAGATTATTCGGAAGAGGACCGGACCGAAAGCGTCCTACACGAGATGGGACACTGGCTGTATGGAGTCGCGACCAAGCCTAGAGACGAGCGATTCGACGGGTGCGAAGGAGGCTGGAACGCCAAAGAGAACATGTGCTATGCGGGTTTCCGCGTAGAAGGCGACTATTTCCGGGTGGGTAACCCCCGGGACCTCGCGGAACTGTACGATCTGACGTTCTTGCCAGGCGTCAGCGACGGATTGCTGGGGTTGATGCTGAACAACATCGATAACTACGTATGCTGGATGTGGAATCGCCAGCGCCGGGAAGGGCTACCATGAGCCACAGGGAAGCCGCGGCGTTGGGGCACGGAACACTCTACACGATCGCCCTCATCGCGCTCCTCGGATGTCACCCATTCGATCCCTTTGCAGTCATTCTCCCCGAAGACGCGCTGGATGACCACTTGCTTCAGATCTGCTTCCTGCAAGAAGGTCATCCGGATTGCCCCTGCCGTGGGCAGGCCGAGACCTACCCGACTGAAGGGAATTGGGAGTGCGAGTTGATGGTGCGCGGCTGGATCAGCGCGGCAGGCAGGAGCGCGCTGACGTATGGGCAGGAATGCGCAGAGCGGCTGGTAGAGTTCGAGATTTCCACAGCGCCTTGCCTTACGGACGCTTCGGAGGCCTTGTCGTGGGTCACCTGCGAGGACGAGTGCCAGATCTACTTCGGCACCGCCGCCGTCGGCGAGTCGTGCGAACGCTTCGGCCGGCGGATGTCGACCTGCGCCGCGGATCTCGTCTGCGGGTTCGACGACCGCTGCTACGCGCCCTGCGACCGACCGCTGGAGATCCCCGCCGGTGGTGCATGCAGCTACGCCTCAGGCCTTCTGCAGGAGCAGTGCGCACCCGGCCTACTGTGCGACCCGGGCACCGGAGCCTGCGTGGTTGAACCGTTGCCCGAAGCATCGTGCGATCCCGAGGCACCGCTTTGCATCCCCGTCGACTGGTGTGATCCCGACACGACAACCTGCACCCCGCGCCTCCCCCTGGCCTCCCCGTGCCAGACCCATGACCAGTGCACGAGCCTCGTGTGCGACGAAATCTGTGAACCACCAGACCAGTACAAGTGCGACCATCCATGGTTCTGACGATCGCACGTCACCCCCTCCCCGCGCTGCTCCTCCTGCTCGGGTGCCCCTCGACCATCGGCGATCCCGCGACCACCGACAGCGACGGCGTGTGCCCGAACCCCGCGTTCACCTGCGCGCCCGAATGCAGCCACGGCGAGTGCGGCCCGCTCCAACCGTTCGACGACCAGGGCTGCCTCCGCCTCCCGTGCACGACCGACGAGCAGTGTCCCGCCGACCTGCGGTGCTACCAACCCGAGGCCTACGGCGAGTGTGACGTCGTGAACACGATCGAGTGCGAACCTCTCGAGGCTGGCTGCGTCTGCACGGTCTCCACCGGCCCCGCGGGCTACTGCGTGGACGCCGACGACCGCCCGACCAAGCTCGCCGACGACTGCGCGTGTGGCTGCGAGTGCGGCGATCCGGAAAGCCACAGCCAAGTGGGCGACGGTGTGTGCACCTGCGAGCCCGGTTTCCAGTGGTGCGACCCGGCCGACGTGGACGACTATGCGTGCTGTCCGATCTGACGGATGACGGCGTCCGCGTTCGCGGCCGCGCGCTCGAGGCCTGCACTACGGCAGCGCGAGGTAGCGTGCGACCACAGCCTCGATCGTGAAGCCGAACTCACGGGCGAGGTCCTCACCGGGCGCCGAGGCTCCGAAGTGATCGATCCCGTAGTTGTGGGGCGCCCACCGCTGCCAGCCCAGCGTGCTGCCGGCCTCGATCGACATTCTTCGCCCGACAGCCGGCGGCAGCACTCGATCCTGCCACGCTCGGTCGCTGCGCTCGAACAGCTCCCAGCACGGCATCGACACCACCCGCACCGCCCTGCCCTCGACGCGGAGTTGTTGGGCCGCAGACATCGCCAGCGCCACCTCTGACCCGGTCGCAATCAAGATGCCGTCGAGATGGTTGGCGTCGGCGCCCGGCGGATCCCAGATCACGTACGCACCGCACGAGATGTCCTCGCGGCTCTCGGCAAACGTGGGGAGATTCTGCCGAGTCACGAGAATCGCAGTCGGGCCCTCGCCGATCTTCCGCTGCAGCGCGTGGCGCCAGGCGCCGACCGTCTCGCGCGCATCGGCGGGGCGAATCACATCGAGCCGGGGGATCAACCGCAGACTCATGCACTGCTCGATGGGCTGGTGGGTCGGTCCGTCCTCGCCGAGCCAGAAGCTGTCGTGGCTGAAGATGTGAATCACCGGCAGGCCCATCAGCGCAGACAACCGGACCGCGCCGCGCATGTAGTCGGAGAAGATGAGAAACGTCGCAGCAAACGCCCGCACGCCGCCATGCAGCACCAGGCCGTTGCTGATCCCACCCATCGCGTGCTCGCGGACGCCAAAGTGAAGAATGCGACCGCTGGGCACCAGCCGGTGGTGACTCGGCAAACCGGTCACGTGCACGCCGTTGCTCTCGGCCAGATCGGACGAGCCACCCACCAAGGTGGGATGCGAACGGATGACCGCGTCGAGCACCTTCTGGTTGGCCTTGCGGGTCGACAGCGCAGTGCCTGGCGCGAAGCTCGGCAGCGCGGCCATCGTCGCCGCCGGCACCTCGCCGCAATGCAGAGCCTCGAACTCGGCGGCGAGCTCGGGATACTGCGCGCGGTAGGCCGCAAACGCCTGCTGCCAGGCCACCCGGCGCTCGGCATGAGCGTGGGCCTGGAGTCGAAGCTCGGCGCGCAGCACATCGGGCACGAAAAACGTCGGCTGTAGAGGCCAGCCCATCTGCGCCTTGGCAGCCTCGACCTCGGCCTCGCCCAGCGGTGCGCCGTGACTCCCAGGGCTACCGGCCTTGGTGGGCGCGCCCTGGGCAATCGTCGTGATGCACTCGATGAGACTGGGTCGGTCGGTGTACGCGCGCGCGGTCACCAACGCAGCCGTGACGGCCTCGGGATCGTGACCATCGACGCGTTGCACGTGCCATCCATAGGCGGCAAAGCGGGTGCAGACATCCTCGGTGAAGCTGATCTCGGTCGCCCCGTCGATGGTGATGCGGTTGCTGTCGTACAAGAAGATGAGCTTGCCCAGGCCCAGATGCCCGGCAAGGCTCGCGGCCTCGGAGGCAACGCCTTCCATCAGGTCGCCGTCGCTGCAGATGCCGTAGGTGAAGTGATCGACGATCGTGTGACCGCCTTGATTGTAGCGCGCGCCGAGGATGCGCTCGGCGATCGCCAGGCCGACGCTCGCCGAGAAGCCCGAGCCCAGCGGCCCGGTGGTGACCTCGACACCGACGGTGTGGCCGAACTCGGGATGACCAGGGGTGCGCGAGTGCAAGCGCCGAAACCGCTGCAGCTCGGCCATCGGCAGGTCGTAACCGGTGAGATGCAGCAGCGAGTAGAGCAGCATCGAGCCGTGCCCGGCGCTCAACACAAAACGATCGCGGTCCGGCCATTGCGGCGCCGATGGGTCGTGCACGAGGAACCGCAGCCACAACGCCGTGGCCAGGTCCGCGGTGCCCATCGGCATCCCCGGATGGCCCGACTTCGCCTGCTCGACGCCATCCATGACCAAGCCCTTGATGGTCCTGACCATCGTCGTGTGGACAGCCCGATCGCAGGGGCGCGGAGGCAAGTGCGAGCGACTCATCATCACGCCGCTGGGCTATCACGGACCAGCGCGATCGAACAGCACCGACGACGACTCATTGCTCGCGCCCGTAGACGGCGATTTCCGAGCCGACTGCGAAGGCAACGTGGACCGGGGCCAGCTGATCGAGCACGCCCCAGGGCTCACCGTACAGCTCACCGAAATCGACCGCCAGCTCGAGCCGATCGAGCGACGTCGGGTAGACCTGCCATTGGGGATGGTGGACGCGATACACGACCAGCTCGCCGTCGCCGTCGCGACCAAAGCCCCATTCGTGCTCCTTGAAGAAGTGCTCGGTGGACTCCGCCGCAGGCATGACCGGCGCACGATGCCCGAGCAGGGTCATCGCGTGCGTGCGCTCGCCCAGCTCGATGTTCACGCGCATCCGGCGGAACTCGCCAACCTCGTCGACGTTGCAGTCCATGGTCACCGCACGGTAGTGCTCGTGGTACAGCAGGTTGGCGACCATCGCGATCGCGGGCTTGGGCACCAGCTCGGCGATGAAGGTGACACCGCGACGACGTTGCCCCGTGGTTTCTCGCACGTACGCGCGCAGGTTGACCTCGGGGAAGTCGGTGTGCAGCGGCACCGCGATACCCTTGACCTTGGTGTCGAGAAACCGAAAGGCCACGAAGCTCACATACGCCACGCCCTCGGGGTCGGTCGCGAGACGGTCGGGCTCGAGGCCCGGCGGAAGATGTGGGCGCAGGACTTCGGCGGGGATCTGCCAGGTGACGAGCCCGAGATCGAGCCAGCGCGCGGTGAGAAATGGTGTCCCCGAGCCAAGCATGCCCCCGAGCATGACGAGAGGCGAAGCGCCGCGCAATCGATCCGCCGACGCGACGCCACAGGCT
The DNA here is from genome assembly GCA_947492135.1 of Deltaproteobacteria bacterium. GTDB lineage: Bacteria > Myxococcota_A > Polyangia > Nannocystales > Nannocystaceae > Xiheibacterium. Next base: position 14,683 of record CANLQR010000091.1, read on the forward strand.
TTGGGCTCGTGTTATGACCCTGGGCATGCGCATCTGCATCCTCGGAGCCACCGGCCTCGTTGGCCGCGAATCCATCGATCTCGTGGCCCGTGCGTGGCCAACGGCCGAGCTCGCGTTGTTTGCCAGCCGCGATCAAGATCTCGACCACGGCGGACGGATCTGGCCCGTGCGGGGCGCTGCTGTGCTCGAGCAGGCCGACGCGATGCGGGGTGACCTGGCCTTGGTCGCGCTCGATGACGACTTCAGCGCGCGCTACGTGCCGCGCCTGCTTGCTCTGGGCTATCGGGTGGTCGACAAGAGCAACACCTATCGCAGCGATCCGAAGGTTCCGCTGGTCACCGCGGGCGTGAACTCGCGACGTGTCGACGACGAGGTCCGCCTGGTCGCCAACCCCAACTGCACGACGATTCCGTTCGCGCTGACGATGTCGCCGCTGCTGCGGCAGTTCGGTCTGGCCGCGGCGACGGTGAGCACCTACCAGGCCGTCAGTGGTGCCGGCATCGCTCCACTCGACGAGTTCCTCGCCGATGCCAAGCGCGGCTATGGCGAGGGCGATAGGCTCGGTCGCCCCTTCGATCCGGCGAAGTACGCCGGCAATACCGTCCCGCACAACGGCAAGACCGACGACGGCGGGTTCTCGGCCGAAGAGCGCAAGCTGATGTTCGAGAGCCGCAAGATCCTCGAACTCACCGGCGCACCGGGCGAGACCGACGCGTTCGCCATTTCGGCGCAGTGCTGCCGCGTCGGCGTCGCGGTCGGCCACTACATGAACGTGTGGTTCACCCTGCGCGACCCCGCGAGCGTCACCGAGATCGAGACCGTCCTGGGCGATGCGACCCGCTCGCCGTTCTTGCGGTTCGTGCCCGGTGCCGCGGGCGACGGCATTTCGGCGCTGTCATGCATCCATCACCGCGATGTCGCGCTCGCCGGTCGGGTGAGGGCCGATCTCCGTGATGCGACCGGGCGAAGCCACTGCATCACGATCGCAGGCGACAACCTGCGCTTGGGCGCTGCGACCAACGCGGTGCGGATCGCGAGCCGCTGGTACCCGAGTGCGGATCTCGACCTGCAGTGCCCGTAGCGTCGGCACGGGTCCCTGGCGGGTAGTTCTGCTTGCTTGGCCCGTGCCTCCGATCCATGCTGCCGCCGATGCCGGCGCCCATCATGGATATGATCCTCGAGCTCGCGGAGCTCGCGGGTGCCGACGGGATCGCGATGGGCACCGTGGTCGACTCGCTCGAGGCGCGAGGATTTCCGGCGGCGCAGGTCGAGCGCGAGATCTGGGCCCTGCTCGAGCGCCGCCGCCTCACCCCCAACGGGTTCATGTGCCGCACGATCAAGCGCCGCGGTGCCGACGGCCAGGTCGCCGCGGTGCGCGTGTATGAGTTCATGATGGTCCCGTGGTCGGCGGCACTCGACCGCCAGCTCGATCTCGCGCTCGACAAGACCCCATGAACGCGACGACCGAGACGATCGCGAGCACACCGGGCGAACCCGGGTTGTTCCTCGCGCTCGCGCCGATGGATGGCATCACCTGCGCCGCGTACCGCGAGGTGATCACCGCCCAGGGCCCCGAGCCCTGCGGCATCAGCCTTTGCGTGACCGAGTTCATCCGGGTCACCTCGCATGCCGTACCCGAGCCGGTGCTGCGCCGCGAGGTCCCGGAGCTTGCGACTGGTGGGCGCACGCGGGCGGGCGTACCGGTGGCTGTGCAACTGCTGGGCGGTAAGCCCGAGCCGATGGCCGAGACCGCCGCGCGCCTGGCCGAGCTCGGTGCCCTGGCCATCGACTTGAACTTCGGGTGCCCAGCCAAGACCGTGAACAACCACGACGGCGGCGCGAGTCTGCTGCGGACGCCATGTCGGGTCGAGGGCGTGATCGCGGCGGTTCGTGCCGCGGTCCCTGCGGGCGTCCGGGTCTCGGCCAAGATCCGTCTGGGTTGGGACCACGCCAACCACGTCGCCGACCTCGCGCGCGCCGCCGAGCAAGGCGGTGCGTCGTGGCTGACGATTCACGCCCGCACGCGGGTTCAGCAGTACGCGCCACCGGTCGATTGGGTGGCGATCGGCCGCGCGCGAGTTGCCGTGACGATGCCGGTGGTTGCCAACGGCGATCTGTGTACCGTCGATGATGTCGCGCGCTGTGCAGAGCAGAGCGGTTGCACGGCCTTCATGATCGGTCGCGCGGCGATGGGCGACCCGCGGTTGTTCCAGCGCCTGCGCGGCGCGACGCACCGCAACTTCGATGGCCCGTGGATGCGAGCGCTGCTGCTGGGCTACGTCGCGGCGCTGCGCGCTGCGGGCTACAGCGAGCACGCGACGCTCGGGCGGGTCAAACAATGGCTGCGGCTCGCGGCACCGATGCATGCGCCGGTGCATGAAGCCTTCATGCAGGCCAAGTCGGCGACGCTGCTGCCGACCGCGCTGGCGGCCCTCGACCCCTGGGCTTTGGCAGTGGCCGAACGCGCGGCGTAAAAGCGGGTGCAACGCCCAGGGCGGCACCTAGCGCAGCACCGACACATGCACCCGTCCGTCGGTCACACCACCTTGCGCCCACGCAGCCATGACCGCTCCGGTCGTGGGTGACACGTCGAGCACTGGCGTCGGTGCGAGTCCTGCCTGCGGCGTCGAAATCGTCTCGGCCTCGAGCCACCGCTGCTCCTGAGACTGGTAGCGACGCGCGACGACCCGCCAGGTATCCGGGGCGGACTGGTCGTTCTCGGCCCACACCACGATCGCATTCCCACCGTCATCGATCGCAAGCGCGGGATGCACGGCCTCGACCGCGTTGGCCGACAGGCGCAACGGCTCGACGGCCTGCGCGTCGCCGTGCTGCACGAACACCGCCGTGTCGCCATCGCGGGTCTCGTACCACGTGACGACCAAGGCGCCGTCGGGCGTGAACGCGGCTGTAGGACAGCGCGCAAAACCCCCCGGCTCCGACAGCGTATCGTCGCGCGACGCCGGCCGATGCCACGTCCCGTCGGGATCTCGGCGCGCGAGATAGACCGCGATCTCCCACGGCCCGCGCTGTTGTTGGGTCCACACCACCGCCGCGGCGCCCGACGAATGCAGCGCGGGCCAGGCGTTGGCCTCGGCATGGCTGTCGACCGGTCCACCGGGCGCGGAGATGAAGTCGTCCGCAGCAGCGCGCCCGAATGCGGCGTCCGATCCCCGCCGCTCGCTGACGAAGACCATCAGGTCGGCGACCGGAGCCTGATACCACGCGATCAAGGCTTCGCCTTCGGTACCCACCGCGAGGCGCGGCGCATTGGCATAGTTGACCGCGGCCGACAGCAACGCGTCATTGTCCGCAGGCACCGCGAAGTCGGGAGCGCCGACCGAGCGCTGTGCGAGGGCAACCCCGAAGTTCGCGCCCGTCCACTGATTCCACAGCACGAACGCCTCGCCGTCGCCGCCAAACTCGACCCGCGGCTCGTACGCCGTGTCGCCCCACGAGATCGGCGACTCGGGCAGGCGCCAGTGTCGATCTCGGTCGCGCGTCGCGAGGTAGATCGCGGACGCGGTGTCTTGCTGTTTCCACGCGACCAGGGCCTCGCCGTTGGGCCCGAGCGCGAGCGCGGGCTCGAGCCCGACACCTTGCGCCCCGACCAGCGGCATCAGGTCCCACTCGGCCCCGAGCGACGTCCCCGTGCTTTGGGCCAGCACCACGTGGCCGTGTTCGAGGTCGGCATCGGCCCATGCCACGAGCGCTTCGTCATCGACGCCCACGGCAAGTTGGACCTCGCGAGCACCGGGCTCCGACAGCGCGTCGTCGGGGCCGGATATCGTCCACTCCCGCAACACGCAGCGGTTGTCGTGCAGCGCCGTCCACCCCGGGCAGGCATCCGCGGGGTCCGCATCACACGCGATCACCAACCCACTCGCGACCCCACTCGCGATCCCACTCGCGATCAGGGCTGCCCGCGGCGTCACGGCGTCACCAACCGCGTGGCCCGGACCAGCGACGTCAAGAACACCCGCAGCGGGCCGCGACCAGCGTCGTCCAGGCTCGCGAACGCGTCGCGCGAGGCCTGGGCTTCACCGCCGTGCAGCAAGATCGCATCGTCGAGCGTCGGCGCGCGGCCGTCGTGCAAGTAGGGTCGGCTGCGCGCGATGCCCCACAGCGGCGGGGTGATGAACTCGTCCGCGTTCGCGCCGAGTTCGTTGCGCGACTCGGCCAGCGCTGCACCCATGCGATGGCGCTTCAGATCGCTGTATAGCCGCAGCGCGAACCCGTCGTCTTGGGCGCCACGCTCCAACCGCGGCGCCGCGCCATCGATCGACAGATCGACTGCGAAGTCAGGACCTCCGTCGCGGTGCTCGAGCGTGTAGACCGCGTCGTCCAGCACCAACGCCGGCACATGACAACTCGCGCAGCCCAGCGTCTCGAAGTCGAGGCGCCCCCGCGCCCACAGCGTCGCGAGGTAGGGGTCGAGATTGGGAATCTCCTCGGTGGGCAGCTCTTGCATCGCCACGAACAACACCAGCGCACTGAGCTGCCCTTCGCGGATTTCCTGGGCGATCCCGTCGCCGTCGGGGTCGGCACCGCCTCTGGATCCGACCCGCCCAGGGTCGCCCTCGTCGACGAGGGTGGTGGTCTGCATGCCGTGGTGGACCAGCAGCGCGTCTTCGGCGGCCTCGCGGATCGAACCAAACGTACCCTTCCAGCCAAACGGCTTGATCACCAGGTCGGAGTCGACGCCGGCCACTTCAGTCGCGTCGAGGGTGCCGTCGGCACGCGCCGTGAGGTAGCCGAAGCGGACGTCTTTGGCCTGCAGCGGCACACGCACCGCGTGGCCCTCGGCGGCCGCACGTGCGAGCGCCTGATCGCGCGCCAGCGCAAGCTCGGTGTTCATCTGCTGGGCGAGTCGCTCGCGCAGTCCCGCGCCCGCCAGCGCTGGGGGGTTGCGTGCAACCGTGCTCGACTGATGCACGCCGTCCCCATTGAACATCGCGTTGTCGGCCGCGTCGCCGGCTCCGGCGAGCCCGCCACGCCAGTGGCATGACGTACAGCCAAACGCATCGGGGCCACCACGACGCCCGTCATGGAACCGCCGCAAGCCCAGCGGTTCGGCGCCGCCGAAGCCTTCAGCCCGCGTGAACTGGTGGGTGAACAGCTGCCCCCCGAGCTGGTACAGCTCATCGCTCGACCACAGCTGGTGATCGATCTCCACCTGATCCACGCGCGTGCTCGCGAACAGATGCCCCGGTTCGACCGCATCGAGGAAGCGGTGCTCACGGCGCCACGCATCCTGGGCAAGCGCCTGCTTGGCCTTGTCCATATCGTCGACCGGCAACTCGCGCGCGATGGTGCGCAGCGGGGCCGCGGTGCCGCGTTCGACGGGCTCGGTTTCGGGCTTGCAACCACTGATGAGCGCAGCCCCCACGAGCGCAGCCCCCACGAGCGCAGCCCCCACGAGCGCGAGCACGATGCTGTGGACCTCAACGCTCATCGCGGCACTCGCAACCGCGGCGCGCGGGAGAGCGACAGCAAGAAGACGTGAACATCGGCCTGCGCGCTGGACGAGAGCGCCACGAAGGCATCGCGTGAGGCCTGGGCCTCGCCACCATGGGCGACGATCGCTTCGGGGATCGTCGCCGCGCGGCCGTCGTGGAGATACGGGGGAGACTCGGCGAG
>CANLQR010000092.1 GCA_947492135.1 Deltaproteobacteria bacterium
AGTGACTCAACTCGGCCAGCAACCACGGATTGTCGCCCGCCCGTGCGACCGCAGCGGCGGTGAACGCCAGCCACCGCGCAGAATCTGGGGCTTGCCGCTCGACCCCCTCGATCCACGCGAACTCCAGCCACGCGGCGGCAGCGGTCGTGTGGTCGCGCGCCGGTTCGGCGCGCCACAGCGACTCGAGCGCTGCGTGTTTGGCACTCTCGAACTCCCCGAGGCCAGCGTGGACTCGGGCCGTCTCGAGGTGCAGTCGGGCGGCGAGGAGCGGAACCATGGCGTCACCTTGCGACCAACCACGCAAGGGGCTGGCGGCGTCGCCCGCGGTCGTCAGCTCGATCCAGCCACGGCGCAGCACTGCGAGTGCGTCGGCATCGCGCCCCAGCGCGTGCAGCACCCGCGCCCGCCCAACCTGCTCCCAGGCCGCTTGTGGGCCCCAAAGTGCGGCCGCTCGAGGATCCATGACCGCGATCGCGTCCACACTGCAGTTCATGATCGGCTCGATCGCGGACGCCAGGGCGGCAGCCTCGATGGTGGTCGTCGGCGCACCGGCAGCGCTCGTGGCGGCCTGCCGCTGCAGCTCGTCAGACGCCGCCGCGAAGGCGACGGATTGTCGATGCAGACACTGGCGCTGGGCCTCGCGCAACGGTGATGACAGCTCGCCGTCGGCCCGCGAATCGACGCAAACTTCCTGCCACGCGCGGCTCCAGGACTGGGTCACAGCGTCGATCCGCGCGATGGACTCGGGTTCGACGGCGTCGCCGACGAGCGCTCCCCCGCGCTGCGACCAGATCTCCGCGGGGGAACCCTCCGGCAGCTCGCACGGGTCGGTGGCTGCGAGGCGCGCTGCGCCGACCATCGCGGCGGTCGCCGCGACGGTCGCGATCCACCAGCGGCGGCCACCGGATGCATTCGCCGCATCCTCGAGGGCCAGCGCGAACGCCTGCATGTTGGCGAAGCGTTGTTCGGGTTCGGGGCCCAAGGCCCGCGCGATCGTACTCACCACGCGTCGCGGCACCCCCTCGAGCGCGGGGTAGGCCGCGCGCTCCTTGGCGCGCAGCAGGGCGCTCGCGTTACCGACGAAGGGCCGGCGCCCCGCGAGTCCCTCATACACCGACACCCCGAGCGCGTATTGATCCGCGCGGCCATCGGAGGGTTCGCCGCGGTGCTGCTCGGGCGCCATATACGGAGGAGTGCCAACGATCTGCAGCCCCGAGGCTTGGGCGTCTCGCCCCTGGGCGAGCCCGAAATCGACCACGCGAGGTTGGCCATCGGGACCCATCAGGACGTTCGAAGGCTTCACGTCGCGGTGGACCACATCGACGAGATGGGCAGCGGCGAGGCTGCGTGCGACCGCGACGTAGGTCCGCACGATGTCGCGCCACGGACGTGGTGCACGAGCGAGCCACGACGTCAGGTCACCACCGGGGAGGTACTCCATCACCAGGAACACGCCCCCATGCGCGTCGTCGTCGGCGCGCCCGACATCGTGGATCTGAACGATGTTGGGGTGGCGCAGCTTCGCGACGACCCGAGCCTCGCGCAGGAGTCGAGCTTCGGCGTCGGCACCACGCCGGCGCAGGACCTTGATCGCGACCTGACGATCGAGCTGGGGGTCCCATGCGCCGTACACGACGCCATCACCACCTTGGCCCAGACACGACACCACCACATAGCGATCGAGCACGGTCGGTCGCGCGACGGCACCGAAGAGTCGTGGTTGGAGTTCCGCGGGCGCCGGGACCTCACCAGGCAGCGGCGAGGAGCCGACCCGGCACACCAACGTGCCGACGACATCACGCGAGAGCTGGCCCGACTCGGACAAGACCGCTGCATCTTCGCAAAAAAACCTCCGCGCAAGAGGCCGCTCGGGGGCTTGGGGTTTCTCTGGGGCTCTCGGGGTCGGGAACCTCGCGTCCCGGGGGTTGTCCCGGGCTTCATGCGCGTGTCATTTGCCTTTGGAGTACCCCTCGCTTGCGGCGCCTGGCTCGCCGCGTGGACCGCCTGGATGCCAGAGGCCCGGGCCGACGCTTTCGAGGCCACACGCTCAGCACTACTGGTCGAGCGCGATCACGACATCTCGATGACGTTGCACTACGGCCACGCCGAGCTCGTGGTCCGGCGCACCGCCTACAACGGTGGCGACCGTCACGACCAGGCGATGTTCTGGATCGACGTTCCCGAGGGTGGGGTCGCCGTGGGGCTGCGCACGCTGGCGAGCCTGCGCGGACGACCGCATTGGTTCGATGGCGAACTGCTCGAGGCCGAGCTCGCCGCCGAGCGCTACCGTGAGCTCACCGGGATCGGTGGTTACTACCCCAAGGATCCGGCATTGCTGTCGTGGCGCTCGGCCAGTCAGCTCGCGCTTCAGGTCTTTCCCTGCCCGCCGCAGCAAGCCAAGTCGGTCGAGTACACGATGGTCATCCCGGCGACGTACTCGGACGGCCGCTACCGCGTGACGTTGCCGGCCATGGGTACCGAACAGATCACCGCGCAGGTGACAGTGGTTGGCGCTTCGGCCCGCGACCAGGTGTTCGTCGACGGCCTGCCGGTTGGTCGCGGCGCCGTGGTCAACATGGCCGGCGACCACATGTTCGAGCTCGCGCGCACCAGCGCACCCACGCTCGACGGTGGTCTCGCAGTCGTGCCGATCTCGGACGACCGCGTGCTGTTTCACTACGACATCGAGGCTGCGCCGAGGCTATCGCACGTGCCTCAGAGCGCGGACGTCGTGGTGCTCCTCGATCGCTCGCGGTCGCTCGGCGAGGATGACCGCGCGGCCGAGGTCGTGCTGGCCCGAAGCTATCTCGCACACTTCGATCGTCGTGGCCTGGACGCGCAAGCCGCCGTGATCGCCTTCGACCGCAAGCCGGAGGATCTGCTCCACGGCCTGGTGCCCGCACGCGAGGCCACTGCGCTGCTCGAACACGTGACTCTGGCAGGCCGCAACGGCAGCCACATCGATGCCGCACTCCAGCACGCCGAGCGCCTTTTCGATGGTGCCAAGCCCGGCCGAGTCCGCCGGATCGTGCTGTTGACCGACCGGCTCGTGCGCTCGGGACTCGCGCTGGCCCGGCTCGAGGCGATCGCCCGGCGTACGGGTGCGCTGATCCACGTCGTCGACGCCAGTCACGGCGCAACGGCGCTCGAGCGTATCGACGGTGAGCCGTGGAGCGCGCTGGCGCAGCAGACTGGTGGCGTGCTCTGGCACGCGGGTGTCGATCCCGACGACGACGACCTCACCGTGCGCAACGCGATCTTCGAGGAGCTCGCGCGTCCGCTGCGGATCGACGAGCTCGCGATTCGGGCGCCGGGCATCATGGATGTCGACCTCGACGCGCCCGCGACGCTCGACGAGGGCATGGGTGCCTCGGCGATGTTGCTCGCCGATCGCAGGGTGGAACACGTGGTCTTGACCGGCCTGTTGTGGGCGGAGCCCGTACGCAAGGTGCTGTTGCCCGACGCCGACCAGGGCGAGTTGTGGTCCGCGCTGTCGTTCGGGACCGGTCTGGCCGAATCGTTGAGCGAGCCCGACATGATGGTGCTCGCAGTCCGCGGCCACGCGGTGTCGCCGGTCACCAGCTACCTCGCGATCGAGCCCGGTGTGAGGCCATCCACCGAGGGACTCGGTGAAGGCGAAGGTGGCCTCGGCTTGGGTGGCATCGGGCGGGGTGGTGGCGGCACGGGCTCGGGATTCGGCACTGTGGGCCGCGCTCACAAGGTCGACCTCGACGCCCTCATGCGCGCACACGCGACCACGGCCCTGCAAGCCTGTGGTGGGACCGCCGGATCCGCCCACGTCATCCTCGAGTCGACCTTTGCCGAGATCGTCGACGTCGGCGCGGTCCAGATCGGCGGGGACGCCGTGCTCGAGGACTGCGTCAGGGAGCAGCTGTGGGGGGTCGAGCTGGAGTCTCCATTCAGCAGCGAGTTCGCGACGTGGGATCTCCAGGTCTGATCTGGCCCCGGTGGGCCCCGGTGGGCCCCGGTGGGCCCCGGTGGGCCCCGGTGGCGCCACGGCAGGCTCCGGCGGCGGGGGCGGCGATTCGGGTTTCGCGGGCGCCCCGCGCGGCGCGGCTTGAACTTCGCGTCCCTCGCCCGCTTCACGTCCCGATCACCGCGGGCTAGCGCGAACCTCGGACTTTCGCATACCGTGGTGAGCAACAATGCGGAACCTTCCTTACGCAGCCACTGTCCTGACCTCGCTGAGTTTCATCGCCGGGTGCCCGGGAGGTGGGGCGCAGAGCACCGCAGGCGACACCGAGGGTACCGACACGACTGCGGGTGACACGTCGAACACGAACCCGACCAGCGACGCATCGATGACCGAGCCGACGTCGATGACCGAGCCGACGTCGATGACCGACGCGACGTCGATGACCGACGCGACGTCGACGACCGACGCCGACTCCAGCTCCGACGGCGGCTGCGTGGGCGAGTGTATGGTCGACGCAGACTGCAGCTTCGGCCAGACCTGCCTGTCGTGCTTGTGCATCGGCGAACCCGTGGGCTGCGAAGTCTGGGGTGAGGGCGAGTTCGCGAACTGCTACGCCGGCCCTGAGATCGACAACTCCGTGTGCGGCGGTGAGATGCCGTTTTGCCTCAACGGCGGCGACCAGATCGGGGCGTGCGCGTTCCCTTGCACCGAGACGTGCGACTGTCCGGCGCCACCGGCCGGATTCGAAGCCCAGGTGCAGTGCGCCGACGTGACCGACAACGAGGCGCTCGACTGCGTCATCGACTGTGCCGGCGGTGGCGCGTGCCCGGATGGGATGTTCTGCTTCCAAGACCTCGTGTGCCTGTTCGGCGAGGCGCCCGGCGAAACCCCTCCCTACGGCGACTGCATCAACATCGATGGCCCCTGCGCAGACATGGGGATCTGCCTCACCGACGCGGCCATGACGCTGGGCTGGTGTAGCGCGGAGTGCATGGTCGATGGTGACTGCGCGCCGGCGCCCAAAGGTGGGGCGACCCCGGCTTGCATCGATGCCTCGGGGATGGGCGATCTGTTCTGCGCGCTCAACTGCGACGACGGGGCATGCCCCGCTGGGATGACGTGCATCACCGGACCGACCCCGGATCTCTGCATCTGGGAGCCGATGGTGGAGCCGCCGACGCCCTCACCTGCCTACGGCGATTGTGCCAACAACCCCGACGAGACCTGTCTCGCCGAGGAGGTGTGCCTGTCGGACGCCAGCGGAGCGGTGTGCACCGAGCCGTGCGCGGTCGCCATGGACTGTGGTGCCGCGCCGGCCACCGGCGACGCCACGGTCACCTGCGGAGATCTCGGCGACGGCAACACTTGCTACCTCGACTGTGCCGGCGGCGAGGCCTGCCCGGACGGAATGGCCTGCGTCGACACCAACTATTGCCACTGGGCAAGCGGCGGATTCCTGCTCGACGAGGACTTCGAGGAGGGGACGCTCGTCCCGGGTTGGACGCTCAACGATGTCGATGGCAACACGCCCGCCGACCAGGTCGCCTTCGTCAGCAACGCGTGGGTCGTGTCCGATGTAATCGAGGCCGACGTGAACTTTGCCGCATACAGCACGTCGTGGTACGCGCCGGCCGATGCCGCGGACGACTGGTTGATCACGCCGCAGTTCACCCCCAGCGCCACCAGCACGCTCTCGTGGGACGCAATGGCACCAGATCCCATGTTCCCCGACGGCTATGAAGTTCGCGTCTCCACCGCGACCACTTCCACCGCCGACTTCCTGCTCGCGGCGGCGCTGTTCAGCGTCGCGGCCGAGGAAGCCATGTATACCGGCCACACGGTCGACCTCGCCGCGTTCGCGGGGATGCCGATCTACATCGCGTGGCGCAACACCTCGAACGACCAGTTCTTGCTGCTCGTCGACAACGTGCAGGTCACCGAATAGATCGACCGTGGACGCGCGACGCCGGCACACGGGTGTCGGCGACGCGCCCGCTGGGCGCAGGCCTCGCGGTTCTCAGCCGCACTGCGCGGCATAGTCGGCGCAGCAGTCCCCGCTGCCGGCGCAGATCTCGTCGCAGTAGCACTGGGTTCCGTCGCCAACGTCGATGGGATCGGCGGAGCCACAGGTGCCCGAGCACGATCCGCCTCCGCTCGGGTCGCCACCGCTCGGGTTACCGCCGCTCGGGATGACGTCGCTGCTCGGGGCGCCTCACCGCAACCCATCATGGGTCTTGATGGTGAACTGGAGTCGTGACGAACGGTCGCTGGCGCTTCGCGCGCGTGACCTCGTCCAAGCTCATCCAAACGCGTCGGTGCAGCCGCACTCGCACGGCCCGAGCTCGGCTCCGGTGGTCGAGTCGCTGCTCGAGCCCGACGAACCGCTCGTGCCCGAGCCCACGTCGCCCGCCCCTTCGCACAGCGTCCACGGTTCGACCGGCGACAGACAGCGATCGTCGCTGTGGATCACCTGCGTGGAGCCGTCGTCGCCGATCCTCCAGAACACGTCGTTGCCCGCGTGGGTGCCGGCGCTGCACGAGGTCGAATCGGCGCAGTCGGTGTCGCCAGCGCGCACCCGCTGGCACAGGCCGTCACCAGGCACCGGCGCGAACTCGCAGACACCACCGGTCACGTCCAGCGTGTACGCGACGAACCATCGGCATTCATCGAACGCGAGCACGACCGTGGCGCACTGTTCGGCCGTCACTGCATCCACGCAGCCGAGCTCGGGGACCCCGGTGGTCGAGGTGCCGGATTCGTCTGCGGTATCGGAGCCGCTGGTCGCGCCCGTGGTCGCGCCCGTGGTCGCGCCCGTGGTCGCGCCCATCGTCGCGGTGCCCGTGGTCGCCCCCGTCCCTGTGCCCCCGCTCGCGGTCGGATCGCTCGCGCCATCCGACTTGCACGCGACTGCGGCGATGGCCATGAGCAGCCAGGCCTTTGACCGTCGCGGCGCTCGCACGCGCCGTCGTCCTCGAGGTTTCACTACCGCGAGCAGCAACAATGCAAGCGCACCGCTGGCCTGCGTCGGTCGGCTACTGCAACCGCAACCGCCACCGTTGTCGCCGGCGCCCGCACTGTCGCCAGTGTCCGACGGGGCCGTCCCGCCCGAGTCATCGGCCCCGGTCGCAGTGACGGTCGCGCTCGCCGATACACTGACACTCGACTCGCCGAGGTCACCGGCATCATCGGCCGGGCCCGTGACTCCAGTGGTCCCACCATCGTCCGCGCTGCCACCAGAAGTGTCGTCGCCACCGCCTCCCTCTGCGCAGCTCTTGAAGCCCTCCTGCAGCGTCCAGCCCGGGTTGCCGCCGCGCGACGAACCATAGGCGCCGACATCGGCACCGGCGCGATCGAGGCAGTTGAAGTCGTCGTCGACCATCCAGGCCGGATCGGCGGCACCGACCAGCGCCCCACCTGCGGTCGGAAACAGATCGACCGGCGGGGCGCCATTGAAGTTACCGGCCGCAAAATCGGCGGCCAGATCACCGGTCGCGATCGTCGCGTCGATTCCCGAGACTCCGCCGACGCCGACATTGCCGACCACGGTCGTCTGCGAGGTATCACCCCCACCGACGAACAGCGCGTTGCCGGTCTGCGAGTAGAGCGCGTTGTTGGCGATGACGACGGTCCCGACCGCGCCGCTCAGGCGGATCGCGTGGTCGCTGGGGTGCAACACGGTGTTGTGTACGACCGTCAGGTTCGCCGGCGCACCCGACTGGTGCATCTGCATGGCGATGCCGTTGGCGCCGGCCGACAGGATGATGTTGTTGCGGATCACCGCGTCGGCCGCGGCCTGGATCGCATGGTCGCCGCAGTTCCACATCACGTTGCGCTCGATGGTGTTGACACCACCGTTGCCCGCGTTCGCGTAGGTCAAGATGCACGGGTAGTTGGTGTCGTGGATCACGTTGTCGCGGACGATGTTGTCCGAGCTGCCCTCTTTGATCTCGATGCCATCGCCCTGCTCGACCGACGCCTTGTTGGTGTGATGGACGTAGTTTCCCTCGATGAGCGCCCCGGTGAACTGGCAGGCGTTTTCGTTGCAACCGAGGTACATGCCCTCGCCGGTGCCATCGGTATCGTTGATCTCGTTGCCGATGATGCGAAAGCCTTCGTACACGGTCGCGCCATCGTTGGCGCGCAAGGCCACGTCGGCGGTGCCGTGGATGTGATTGCCCTCGAAGGAAACAAAGCGCGCGTTGGAGAAGCGAACCCCAGCGGAACCGCCGGAGAACTCGATCCCGCGGATCACCACGTACTCGGCGGTGTCGAAGTCGACGATGTTCTCGGCTGCGGTTGCGCGATGGACGTGCGGGGCCTCGCCATCGGCCGCACGAATCGTGATCGGCGCCACCTCGGTGCCGATCACCGTGGCACCAAAACGGTCGACGAGTTCGTACGTGCCACCGTGCAGGAGCAACTCGTCGCCGGGTTGCAGGGCGTTGACCGCCGCTTCGAGATCGTCGCCCGGTGAGACCTCGACCTGCGCAGCCGCGGCGAGCGCGGGAGCAAGCGACGCTGTAGCGACCATTGCGAGGCGCGAAAGTGGACCCATTGTCTACCAGTGTCGCTGGTGCTCGGCGGGCGAGCAACGGCCAGATCCGTGCAGCGACACCAGCGAAGCGCAAGAACGCGCAGCGGTGTCACAGCGACGCAGGCGAAACCGGCACGGCACGGTATTCCAACCGCGGCTCGGTCCCGACGATGCGTGCGACCTCCTCGAACAACTCGAAGGGCACTGCAACCTCTGCGGCCGCCTGGTCGAGCCGCCCCGCATTGTCTGCGAGGCAGTCGTGCCACGGATCTTCGGGACACAGGCGCAACCGATCCTGACCGACCAGATGGGCGACAAACGGCTCGCGACCGTCGAGCAACAGGCGCACGACGACAGGCCAAGCCGGCGGCGTGGCGGTCAGCCCCTCGCGCACGCCACCCCGGATCATCGTGCGCACCGAATCGAGCAGCGCCGGATCGCAGGTCCCGAGCACGCGCCGACCGTCGACGGCGACGACCTCGAGAGCGACGATCCGATCCACCGCGGCGATCAGGGAAGCCGCGCGGTTGTCAGCGAGTGCGCGGACCGCCGGCGTTGGATCGGTGACGTTCGGCCGCGGATGGCAGCCCACCAGCCCCACCACCAGCCCCACCACCAGCCCCACCACCAGCCCGACCAGGGCCACCGCCCGCATCACGGCGCGTACGGAAAATAGCCGCTTTCATCGGGCTGCAAAGCCAAGACGCCCTTGTACCACTTGAACTCGACGGCGTAGGTCGTCTGATCGACGTACATGTAATTGCGAGCACCGACCGAACGCAGGCTCGCGCCCATCCCTGGCGGAGCGCCATGGGTGGTGATCCCGGCGGCGGTTGCGAGCGCCTTCATATAAGTATTGGGCAGGATGTCATCGCGGAAATAGTCGGCGGCCTCGTTGGCGGACATCGTGAAGGAGGAGGTTTCATAGGTGACCGTGAGCTTCACGGTCTTGTCCTTCGCGGCGGCGGCCGCACGCACGAGCATGCGGTAGATGGTGGTCGCCATGCAGCCCCACATCTTTGCGGCGCCGGTGCTGGCGAACGCCTTCTTGAAGTCGGCGGCGCGCGTCATCACCCCGAAGTCCTTGCTGCGCCCGTCTTTGTCACCGGGATCGCGCTGGCCGCTACTGCGAAATGCGGCCTCCTCGTAGGTGTTGATCATGATGGGTCCGCCGGCCCACGCGTGCGAGAAGATGTCGAATCGCAGCACCGAGCCCGGCGCCGCAACGCCGAGGTCCTGCACGTAGCCGTAGACATGAACGATGGAGATCGAGTCGTCGTCGTGGCGCCGGGTCAGCGCCGCATCGGTCTCACCACCTGCGGTGTAGGTGGCGACGGTGCCCTGCAGCACGGTGTCGAGCTTGTGCCAGTCAGACTTGCCCTTCATCCACCGGACGCGGTTGCCGGTCTTGAAATCGAACATGGTCACGAGCGTCGAGTCGGTGATGACCTTGGTCATCGTGGCTTTGACGCCACTGGACCAGGTTGCGCCAGCGTAGAGATCATCGCGCCAAGTCTTGGCGTACAGCGAGTTGTCGGCGCCGCCGTGATAGTCCCAGCCCGCCGCGAGTACGACCTCGGTGTGTTTCTTGGTCAGCGCGAACGCGAACACGAACAAGGTGCGGGTGCCAGAAGCACCGGCCGACGCGGTCTGCTTGGACAGCGTGCAGCAAATCGGTGAATTGCCGTCGAACCCCAGAGCCTTGGTCGTCGTACCCGACAGCTTGAGCGCAAACGGCAACTTGGGGTGATCCGGCAGCTCGAGCACCAGCTGTACGGTGCCGGCCGCCACCGCTGCGAGGTCGAGAGACAGGCCCTGCGTAGCGACGTCCGCGAACGTGTGGGTCGTACCACCAGCGACAATCGTGACGGACTTCGGGGTGAGGACCGCGCCGTTTTCATCTTTGACGGCAATGACAGCGTGTTCGCTCATGCCAGTTGTGTCCCCGATGGATCGTTGGACCAGGACCTCGGTACTTGAGCGACTGCCATGTTGTCGGGCGCCTGCGGTCGACCGGCGGAGGCGACTCCGGACTCCGGCTCGGGCTCTGGTGGAGTGAGCGCACAGATCTCCAGCGGCTCGATCGCCGCCTGCAGATCACCGAGCACGTCGAGGAATCCGTCGAGTGACCGATCCTGCGCCAACGTGATCGGATCGCCACCGGCGGGCTCGAAGCTCAGCGTGTAGTCCACACCACGACGCACCCCATGGAAATGGAACAGCGTCAGGCCGTGCTCCGCGGGCGCACTCGCAAGCGCGATGCTCTCGTCGTAGGGACCGCCGGCCAGGCGCATCTTGGATCCCGGCGGCCAGGCCGACGCCGCGCCGAGATCGACGGCGAACTCGAAGCAAGCTCCCGCGACGATCACCAGATGCGACGCTCCTGCACGGAGCTGTAGACGACCGTTGCGAGCCACCCGAGCGGTCTGGCCGGTGGGCGGCGTGATCGTCGGCTCACCGGCCGAGGCGTCGGGTAGGGGCAGGATCTCGGGGAACTCCAGCATGCAGGTGCCCCGCTCGATGTCGTCGATACGAAATTTCGAGTCGGCGTCGAGCGTGCCCTCGTGGACGTCGCCGTCGGGCGTGAGGACCCGGACCTTCGCGTCGGTGCAGCCCACGTCGCCTTCGAACACGACCTGGATCTCGATGAACGTCAGCGTCGGTTGCTGGGAGGGGGAGTCGGCGAGATCGGCGAGGTTCTGGATCAACTCATCGTGGGGTTCCGTTCGTCCGACGACGTGAACCCGCTCGTGCAGCGACAGTCGACCTTCGGTCCACGCTCGCGCGACGATATAGAGCGCCGCGGCGTCGTCGTGCTCGGCATAGCCCCCCAGAACGAGGGCTGCAGCGCGGAGTTCACGGGGGTCGGCGCCCCGCAGAAAGGCCGCAGCATCGTCGACACCGCGCGGCACGAACCCATGCAGCGGAGCCTCCGCGTGCCCCGCCCAAAGCTCGAGCACCGACGTCGCTTGGGCAAGCCGTACGAGGGGAAAGGCCACGCGCCGCCACTATCGCACCGGACGCCGTTCGGCGAAAGCCAGCACCCAACCGGTGCGACGCACGAGCACGCGGCCGGCCAACAATGGCCAAGGCGCGCGACATCGGAAGAGCCAGACCCCTTACGGGGTCAGGCTCCTAGCTCGCGCGACGGACACCCGCGCGCAGCACGAAGCGTAGGCCGCCGGCCTCGACATTTTCGACGGCCAGCGTGATCCCCATGTGCCGACACAACCCCTGCGCCAACGACAAGCCGAGCCCCGCGTGCGTGCTCGCGTCGGTCCGCGCCAGATCCGCCCGCCACATCCGATCGAACACCCGACCGAGCTGGTCCGCAGGCAGCTGCGGACCGCTGTCCCACACCGACAACAAGACGCCGTCGCCGCTGTCGACGACGATCTCGCCCTGCGGATCGGTATAGCTCACCGCGTTCGAGAGCAGATTCTGCAGGACGAGCTGCAGCTTGCCCCGATCGGCCTCGAACCGATGGGTCTGGTCGATGCGGTTCTCGAACCGCAGGCCCCGCGCCGTCGCACGGGCCTCCAGGCGGTGCCAGACGGTTTCAACCAGCGGGCGCACCGCGACCGGCTGCATGACCGGAGGCTCGGCATTACCCTCGATGCGCGCGAGCAGCATCAAGTTGTCGATCATCCGACTCATCTCATCGACGGTGTCGAGCAGCTCGACGATGCTGCCGTGCACGACGCTGCTCGGCGGCTGCTTGCGCAACATGAGATCGAGACCCGTGCGGAGCACGGTGAGTGGCGTTCGCAGCTCGTGGGCGATGTGGCCGCTGAACTCGCGCTCGCGCTCGAGGGCGCCGCCCAGACGCGCGCGCAGCTCGGTCAACTCGTGATTCGCGGACTGGGTACCGGCGGGAACCACCTGGGCGCCCGCATCGGGTCGGCCGAGGTACCACGCCGCAAACCCGCCCAGGAGCACGCAAGCCGACGCCCCCAGCAGTGCGAACGCCCGCAACAGTCCCTCGGGCTGGACGGCCTGGGCAGCGGCCACCAGATAGAGCAGCGCAGTCAGTGTCGCGACGATCCCAACCGCGACGAGGATCGGCACCACCACACCCGCTCGGTCTCCACTCACGACTCCTCCGAAAGCAGGTAGCCGAGTCCGCGGCGGGTCTGGATCAGCTTGGCGTCATGGTCGCGATCGAGCTTGCGACGCAGCGACGCGATGAAAACCTCCAGGACGTTGGACTCGGGCATGTCTTCGCCGTCGTAGACGGTCTCGAGCAGGGTCTCGCGGCTCACGACCCGCCCCTTGCGCAGCGCGAGGCACTCGAGAATCGCGTACTCACGCGCTGAGAGCACGATCTCGACACCGCCGCGGCGTGCGACCTTGGCGACGGTGTCGATCTCGAGATCCGCGACACCGATGACGCTCGTGCTGCTCGCGTGGGTCGCCCGTCGAACCAGCGCACGCAGCCGTGCGAGCAACTCGTCGAACTGGAAAGGCTTCACGAGGTAGTCGTCGGCGCCCTTGTCGAGGCCGGTAATGCGGTCGCCCACGGCATCGCGGGCGGTGAGCACCAGGACCGGAGTCGCGTCCCCGCCGCGGCGTAGCCGATCGAGCACGCCGAAACCATCGATGTCGGGCAGCATCAGGTCGAGAATGATCGCGTCGAACCGCCCGAGCGCGGCGCCGTCGATCGCATCTTTGCCCGTGACGGCGAGCTCGACCACGTGGCCCTCTTCACGGAGGCCACGCGCGAGCATGGGACCGAGCTTGGGGTTGTCTTCGACGAGAAGCAGTCGCATGCGATGGTGCTTTGCGGGTTAGTCGCCGCCGAGTCGTTCTTGGGCGAGGTGGATCCGGAGCTCGCGGTCGGTGGCGATCGCGAGGTCGAGCAGTCCGTCGCCGTCGACGTCGGCGGCCGTCAGGGCGCTGGCGTGGGCGCCCGAAACATCCGTGATCAGCAGCCGCTCGAGCTCGAGATCGACGGTCGCGAGCCCGACGCCGTCCTCGCCACCGACCAACCACGTCGCCACGCCACGGGTGTCCGCATGCCAGCGAGCGAGCAACGTGAGCTCGAACGCCATGAAGTGGTTGGTCTCGCGCAGGGTGGTGGCCGACAGCTGGCCCTGGTGATTGATGAGCACCACGGCACGGGGCAACGGCTCGTCGATGGTCGCGAGAATGTCGGCGTCGCCATCACCATCGACGTCCCCGAGCGCCATCGACGAACCCGGCCCGCCCGACGCCAGCATTTCATCCTCTTCGAGCGATAGCGGAGCCTGGGCGAATCCGGGGCCGAACACGAAGCGATCGCGTTGCGACCACACGCCGGTGCCGACGTCGAGCTGCATTGTCCACACGGTGCCGCCCTCGGTGGTCGTCCCGAGCACGACGAGTTCTTCGACGCCGGCCACGTCATCGAGCTCGATGGCCGCCACCAGTGCGCCCACACCACTGCCGACGAGCATGCCGTCGAGCACGGCGCCGCGGACAGTGTCGTAGGGGGACAACGCACCACTGACGAAACCAAAGTGGACGATGCGCTCGGCGCCGAGCTCGGGGTCCAACGCGATCGCTGCGACGACCTTCGCCTGGTCGACCTGCACCATCACCGGCTGATGCACCGCCATGCCGAAGTTCACTGCGGCTTCGCCAGGGCGAATGAACGCGCCAGCGGCACGGCCCTGCGCGTCGAGGAGGCGCACGACCAGGGTGTCAGCGCCGTCGACCACGAGCGACTCCACCTTGGCGAACGGGCCGAACGACTGCAAGTGCCAGTCATCGAGCGCTCCTCCGTACAACACGGTGACACGGTCACCGTCGCCGGGTTCCGCCTCATCGCCGCGCTCGATCAGGGCCAGGTCATCGACGGTGTCGCCGTTGAAGTCGCCGTCGGCAAGCGCGGTGCCGGTGCCGCCGAGTGCGAACTCGTGGGGCGTGGTGAAGCGGAAGCCACCGGGTTCGCTGTCGCCGAGCCGAACCTCGAGCACGCGCTCGCGCGAACCCACGAGATCGAGCGATCCGTCCGCGTTGAGGTCGACGGCCCGCGCGGTTTCCAGGGGCTCTGACCATGGAATCAGGCACGGCGCCACGCAGGTCTGTGGCGCGAGGACGAACCCGCGCTCGGTCACGAGGTCGGCGGTGCCGTCGGCGTCGAAGTCGGCAACCGCAAGCAGGGTCCCCGCCGCGTCCGTGGGTGCCCACAGCGGGGTCGTGGCAAAATCGCCATCGCCGGCGGAGGCCGGAACCTCGGGGGCGCTGTGGAAGGTGCCGTCCGCCACGCCGAACGCGACGAGAACGGTTTCGCTGTCGGATTGCGTGATCAGATCGAGCTGCCCATCCGCATTGATCTCGACGAAGAAGCTCCCGGCCGGGCCCAGGGCGCGGCCCGCCGGGAGAGCCACCGCGGACCTCGCGACGAGCTCGAAGGGATCGGTGGCGCCGCAGGTCGACACGATCGACACCGCGGTGGCGCCGACCGTCGCCAGCGCGAGTTCGGTGCGCGCCCCGAGGGTATCCGCGCAGGGATCGGCGCCGTCGTCCAGATCGCCCATCGCGATCGCGATCGCGAGCAACTCCGGCTCGACGGCGAGCGCCGGCTCGAGCGGTTCGGCAGCCTGGGCCGCGCGATGCCAGCCCCGGGTGTCGTCGGGCCCGGCGAGCTCGAGAATGCGATCGCGCGGTGGCACTGCCAGCAATCGCGCACTGAGGCCCCCAGTGCGCAGCGTCGGGAGCACCGCGGCCATCGGCGCGCGAGTCTCGTCGGCCTGGGACTGCTCGCGCAGCAACGAGAGCGAGCCCGGACTCTCGCCGGAGAAACTTGCGACGACCACCTCGTCACGGCCGTCCTCGTCGAGGTCGCCCACGGCAGCACGCCCGAGCCCGGCCTCGAGAACGATCGTCTGTTGCGGTGCGAGATGGACGGCGTCGAGACTCCCGTCGAACTGCGCGACCAGGTCGTCGAGGTGATCACCGTCGAGATCCCCCGCCGCTAGCCAACGCGCACCAGATCGCTCGAGGCTGATCGGCTCGGCCGCGAACTCGCCCGAGGGAGCACGGCATTGACCGTCGTTGCCGCAGACCCGCGTCGGCGGGCAACCGGTGGTCGACACGTGCGGCGTACACACCAGGTGGCACTCGCGACAGTCCTCCTCGTCGGCATCGTCGCAGTCCTCGTCGGCTTCGATGATCGCATTGCCGCAGACCCCGAGCTGGGGTTCGTCGAAGGCGTAGCACCCCGCGAGCGCGCCGAGGCCCGAAAGCGACAAGCCCAGCGACCAGCCCAGAGCCCGGTTGCGCATCAGAATCTCCCCAGGACGCCAGCGCCGGCGAAGCTCGTGCTCACCGCGAGCGTCGGTTGCACTCGGGTGCTCTTGCCGCGACCACCAGCAGGCGGTCGTTGCAGCTGCGAGCCCACCGCCGGGCGATCGGTGATCCACAGCAGCACGCCGGTCGCGAGCACCGCGAGACCGGTGATACCGGTGGCCAAGGCCCCTGCGCGCAGCGCATCGCGACGCTGGGCCGCCTGGGCGCCGTCGCGGTAGCGATCGAGCGTGATGCCGCTATCGCTGGTGGTCAACTCGTCGTGGACCTCGCGGGCGCGCCGCTGCTGATCGAGGGCGAGCGCCATCAGGACGACCGCAGCGGCGCTGGCGGACGCGCCGACGACCACCGCAGCCAGCGCGACCTTGCGCTGGCCGGTGGTCTCGAGTCGGGCCTCGAGTTGATCTCGCTCGGCGCGGTCGAGTTCGAGCTCGCGCACGAACAATGTGCGGCCACGCTGCGCCACGCCGAGCTGGTGGCGACCCGGCGCGAGCGCGACCGCGGCCCGCAGCGGCAGCGAGCCCACCCGTTGGCCGTCGACGTAGACTTCGGCGCCCACGGGCCCGCGCACGCTGAGCTGGGCGTCGATAGGGACGAGCTCGACCATCAGAGGCAAGGTCGAACCTTCGGGCAGCGCGACCTCGCGGCGCTCACCGTGGAAGCCCGCCGCGCTCACCTCGACCACGTGACGTCCCGGCGCGACATCGGGCGTGATGGGGAGCGCCGCGGTTGGGCCGCCATCGATCGATGCCGTGGCGCCGGGCGTCGGACTCGTGATGCCCAGCCGGGTGAACAGCGGCGGGGGTTCGCCGAGGTCCTCCAGCTCATCTTGGAGCTCGGTGATCCAGCGCTCGGCCTCGAGCTTGCGCCGCCCCTGGGCGTCGAGCTCGAGATATCGCTGGTAGCGAACCACCGCGAGCCGACGCTGCCTGTCGTCCTTGGTCTGCTCCCAGAGGTGTCGATGCGCTTGCCCGAGCGAGAACATCGGCCCGGGCCGACCCGAATAGCGAAACGTCAGCTCGAACTGCTTGATCGCTTCATGCATGTCGCCGGCGGCGAAGGCTACCGCGCCGGCCTCCCATGCCGCGCGCGCGCGCGCCTCGTCGTGCTCCACCTGCGGCAACGGATCGGTCGGACCGTCGGGGGCGGCGGGCGCGACCACGAGTGCGAGCCAACCGAAGATCAACGCTGCCGCGCACGTCACGGCGGCTCCAACTCGGCCGTGTCGTGCAGGGGCGAGGCGTCATCGCGCTTGGGCTTGCGGGGACTTGGCTTCGGGCCGAGCGGTCGCCGGGTTTGCGCAGTCGCGGGGGCGGGCGCATCGACCGGCAACTCGGCGGGGGCCAAGACCAGATCGGAGGCAGTCGCGGGCGCTTGCTCGTGCGCGTCCGACGTGGGCCGCGCCCGGGCTGCGTTCGGCGCAGCGACGTCGAGCGCGGGGGCGACCGCGGCGGGTTGCGGTTCGTCCGCGACCGCGGGTGCCTCCGATCGCCCGCTGGCACTGGCGAGCGCGAGGCCAGCGAGCACCGCCGCGCCGACGACGGTCGCCGCCAACAGCATCACAGGCGACCGACGAGGCGTGGCCTGCCCAGACCCAAGCGGCGGCGAAGCCGACCTCGTCGGGCCCAAACACGAAGCCAGCGCGTCGATCATCTCGGCGGCGCCCTGGAAGCGCGCACTGGGGTCCCGCTTGGTCGCACGCGCGAACCAAGCATCGAACCCCGGGGGCACTGCGCCGTGGCGCGAGGGGATCGGCGCCGCCTGGGTGAGCACCGCAACCGCAAGCTCGGGCACGCTCGCGCCGTCGAACGGACGCGCGCCCAGCAAGCACTCGTACGTGATCACGGCCAGCGACCATAGATCGGCGCGGGAATCGGCAGTCGTCGCGTCGATCAACTGTTCGGGACTCATGTAGAACGGCGTGCCCAGCAAGCCGCCAGCGCTGGTGGTGTTGCTGGCCAGCTCGGTCGCTCGCTTCGCGATGCCGAAGTCGAGCACCTTGGCGACCTCACCGTGCGCGCCGGGCACGAGATAGATGTTGTCGGGCTTGAGGTCGCGATGCACCACGCCGGCCTCGTGGGCGCTCGCCGCCGCCCGCCCGACCTGGGAGATCAGCTCCAGCACCTCCGCCGCGTCGAGGCGGCCGCGCGCTTCGAGGCGGGCCGACAGCGGCTCGCCCTCGAGCAGCTCCATCGCGATGTACGGCGTGTCGTGGTGCAGGCCGTAGTCGAAGATCTGCACGACGTGAGGCGTGCGCAGCGCTGCGGCAGCCTGGGCTTCGCGCAGGAATCGAGTGCGCGCGCGCTCGTCATCGGCCTGCGCGACGTGGATGAGCTTGATCGCGACCTTCGAGCCGAGCACGAGATGCTCGGCCTCCCACACCGCTCCCATGCCACCGCTGGCAAGGCGGCGCAGCAGGCGATAGCGATCCGCGAGCACCGCCCCGGCCCCGAGCGCGTCGGACGACGCGGCCCCGTCCGAGGTCGGGACCGTCGGCGCGTGAGCAGCCGGCGCACCACCAGGATCGGATGGCTCGTGCACGGACCCCCGAGTATACGCCACGCCGTCCGGGGAGATCAGGATCAGCCGCCGTGCCGTGGTGGGCATGGGCCAGTTCCAATCAATCGCCGCCGACGGGCACGCTGTCGAGGCGGACACTACCGTCGTCGAGGTCGATGGCGATGAGTCGGCGCTCTTCTCCTTCGATGAGGACCACTTCTATCCAGGCCTCGTCGAGGTCGAGTTCGGCCGAGACCGCCTGACCCGGCGCCGCGGCCATGGCGTTCTCGACGGCGACCGCGAGGGTGATCTGACCCGCCGAATTCTGCAGCGCCTCGGCCTGCTCGACCCCGTCGACCTGATCCTCGGGATCGGTCCGCACGCGCACCACCGAACCGGTGCGAGCATCGATCACGATCTCGAGCGTCTCGCCGTCGACCTGCCGATCGATGTCGTACTGGGGCCCGTCGCCCTCCTCGTCGCTGAGCTCCGCATCGAGCGTGATGCCGTCCGGCTCCGCTTGCGCCGCGATCACCATGGCTTCGAGCAGGTCGATCTCGACGCCGTCGAGCAATCCGGTGTCGTCGTCCGAGTCGGTGGCGGGCTCACACGCGGACAGCGCCAGCCCGAGCAGCGCGGCAGCCATCGACCGGATCACGGGCAGGCGCATGATCTGTTCATATCATCGCTGGCTGAAGCGAACCTGAAGACGTGATCTCGTGCCCGACGGCGTCCAGGCCGGCCCCGAGGGTGCGGCCGACGTTGCCGGCTCCGAGGATCGCGATCCTCATGGGTGAGTTCCTTGCCCAGAGGTCAGACTGCGTGTGGCCGAGGGATAGATCCACCACGCGAGCGCGCGCGTGAGGCGAGGCATCAGCACGTAGGTCATCAAGAAGACCTCGATCGTGATGGTGACCAACAGTCGCACTGCCATCGGCGCACCCTCGAGCACCATCGCCACCAGCCCGCCGATCGAGAAGACCAGGCCATACACCACGGCGATCATGACCACGGCCATGCGCCAGCGGGAGGGCTGGGGCACCACGGTTCCCGGTGGCGGCGTGAACCAGAACTCGAGCCCCGTCAGGCGGCGCCAGGTCGCGTCCGCCTCGACGAACTCGCCGACGGCCGCCAGCGCGGCGGCGCGGGCCTCGCTGCGCTCGAAGTGTTGCAGGTGCTCGAGCGAGTCGAAGCGGAACACACTGGTGTACTCGCGCGGGCCGATCGGTGGCGGTCGGTGGACGTCGGTGCCGAGGTAGCCCGGCATGCTCGATGCCTGTGCGATCAAGGCCTCGAGCCAGGCCTCGTACCCAGCCTCACGACCCGGTCGCACCCGTCTCGACACGACCACCGTGACCGGTTGGTTCATTTCGCTGCGAACTATCGGCCCCGGCAGGTGCTCGGGCAACGGCGTCCCCTGCACAGCATGATTTCATCTCGCGCAATCCTCATCTACGATCGATTCCCGCCGGATTCACGACGCTCCAGCCGCGTCCGCGGTCGCTCGTGGACGTCACCCGCCGCCTCACGCGCGGCGGTCGCGAACACGTCGCGCAGCCAGCGGTGTCCGGCGTCGCCGTCGAAACGCGGGTGCCAGACGAGCGCCAGCGCGTACGGGCGCAGCTCGATCGGCACCTCGAGCACGCGCAGGCCCAGGCTATCGGCCATGCGGCTCGCGACGCGTTCGGGGATCGTCAGGACGTAGTCGGTCTGCGCAGCGAGATGGAGCGCGATCATGAAGAACGGCACCGCGCGAGCGACGTGGCGAGCTAGCCCGCGCTCGCGCAGCACCTCGTCGATGTAGCCGCCGGGGCGTCCCCGCGGCGCGACCTGGATGTGCGCGAGCCGGACAAACTGTTCCAAGCTCAGCCGTTTGCCAACGCCCGGGTGGTCGCGACGTACGACGCAGACGAAGCGATCGGTCATTAGCTGCCGCG
>CANLQR010000093.1 GCA_947492135.1 Deltaproteobacteria bacterium
TGGCGCGGCCGGGTGTTGGTCGAGCACCTCGACGCGTCGGGCGTGTTGATGGCCACGAGATCCAGTGGCGTCGGCGCTGCGCACAGCGACGCGGTGGATCGGGTCGATGCGGCGTACGCCCGGATGATGGCCATCGCGCCCGCCGACGATGGCAGCGACATCGACGCGCTCGAGACCGCCCGAGCGGCCCTGCGCGACGCCGAGAACGAGGCGACGGCCGCCTGGGATGCCGTGCTCGCCGAGCATCCCGCCCGCGACAGCCTGCGGATCGCAACCCCGAGCGTGGCGGAGATCCGCGCCGCGCTGGCACCCGGAGAAGCCCTGATCTCGTACCAGCTCGGCACGTCGCTCGAGGTACCGGCGCCGGATCATCCGGGAGTGCCCGCGTGGGCGTGGGTGTTCACGCGCGACCAGGCGACGATGGTGTTGCTCCCCGCCGGGCGCGACGTCGGGGCCCTGGTGGGAATCTACGTGGGTGCGATCGAGGGCCGCTCGGGTGCCGACGCGGCGGTCGCCGTGGGCCTGCACCGCCTGTTGCTCGCGCCCGCGCTCGCGACCCTCACGCCGGAGATCGACACCCTCATCATCGTGCCCGAGGCCGAGCTTTTCGGGCTGCCATGGTCGACGCTGCGGCCGTCGGCCGAGGCGGCCGTCGAGGGCAGCCATTTCGCCTTCGATGTGGCGCCGTCGATCGCGACCTTCCTCCACCTGCGCCGGCTCCCGCCGCCCACCACGGCGACTGCGTTGGTGCTGGCCGATCCGCTCGTGCGCGGCGGGACGTTGCCACCGCTTTGGTTCGCACGCGAAGAGGCCAGCCGTGTCGCCGAGCACCTCGGCGTGGTCGATACGGTGGTCGCCGTGGGCGCCGTGGCAACCGAGGACGCGCTGCATGGTGCAGGCCCGTTGGCGATCGTGCACTTCGCAACCCATGCGGTCATCGACCGCGTGCATGTCGATCGCCAGGCGCTCGCGCTGGCACCGAGTCTCGACGGCGACGGCTGGCTCCGCCCCCACGAGATCGCGCGGCTCGAGCTCGGCGGCGCGCTGGTGGTGCTCGCCGGATGCCGCAGCGCCGATGGCCATCTCGTGGGCGGTGAAGGGCCGGTCGGATTGTCGCGAGCCTTCTTGCTCGGGGGCGCCCGCGCCGTCGTCAGCACGCTGTGGCCGGTGCGCGACGACGAAGCCGCGCGTTTCTCGGCGTACTTCTATTCGTCGATCGACGCCGGTCGCTCGGTGACACAGGCGGTCGCCGATGCCCAGCTCGCACTGCGCGAGGCCGGGCTCGCGCCTGCGGCGTGGGCCGCGTTCGTGGTCGTCGGCGATGGCAGCTGGAGCCCGCGTCCCCGCCGATCTCCCGCGCCGTGGCTCGGCGCACTGGCGTGGCTCCTCACGGCGACGGCCACCGGCGGGGCCGCGCTGCGATTCGCTCGCCGAACCCCGCGGTCAGTAGCGTAGCCCAACGGCCTATGGCACACGGGTGCCCGATGCTCCTGAATCCCGAAGACGTGCGCCGCTGCACAGCCCTGCTGGAGGCGCTGGTCGCCGACCGCGGGCTGTTGTCTGCCGTCGAGGAGGCCGATCGTATCGCCCTGCTCACTGCCGTGGGTCGGGTGGCGATGCCCGAGCGTGCCGACAAGGATCGACTGGCCAAGAGCTCGCGCCGTCGGCTCGCCGCCGCGAAGCGCGAGCACGATCGTGAGGCCCGCGCGACGACCGAGATCCGGAGTCTGCGGCAACAGGCGGTGTACACCGCGCCGCAGCTGATGCTGCCAGCCCACAGACCGACCTCCGAGCGTCTGCTCGAGGAGCCCCGGCATTGCTACGTCTGCAAGGTCGACTTCCGCCGCGTGCATTTCTTCTACGACTCGATGTGCTCTGACTGCGGCGACTTCAACTACGCCAAGCGCTTCAGGAACGTCGATCTGTCGGGGAAGGTGGCGCTGATCACCGGAGCCCGGGTCAAGATCGGCTTCCAGGCGTCGTTGATGCTGCTGCGCGCCGGCGCCGAGGTGATCGCAACCACCCGATTCCCCAACGATGCCGCCGAACGCTACGCGCGCGAGGCCGACTTCTCGGCGTGGAGCCATCGACTGCAGCTGCACGGCCTCGATCTGCGGCACGCGCCGAGTGTCGAGATCTTCGCGCGCTACATCGTGAGCACCCGGGATCGCCTCGATGTCCTGATCAACAACGCCGCGCAGACCGTGCGCCGACCGCCGGGCTTCTCGCGGCACCTGCTCGAGGGCGAGCAACGCCGCCCGGGCGTGCTGCCTGCCGTCTCGCAGCCACTGCTCGCGGGCCACCGCGAAGTGTTGGCCGCGCTGAGTCCCGAGCGCAGCGCAGGTCTCGTCCCCACCTGGCGGAGTCACGACCCAGGGCTCGGCATCCACTCGTCGGCCGCGCTGTCGTTGGTTCCGTATGACCTCGAGGAGGCCAGCGACGCCCAGACCCACCTGTTCCCGACCGGCCGACTCGACGCCGACCTTCAACAGGTCGACCTTCGCACCGTCAACAGCTGGCGGCTCACGCTCTCCGAGGTGGCGACCGCCGAGATGCTCGAGGTGCATCTGGTGAATGCCGTCGCCCCGTTCATCCTGTGCAGCAAGCTCAAGCCGGTGATGCTGCGAGATCGCACCGAGCCCGGGCACATCGTCAACGTATCGGCGATGGAGGGAAGCTTCTCGCGCCACACGAAGACCGACAAGCATCCCCACACCAACATGGCCAAGGCGGCGCTGAACATGCTGACGCTGACGTCGGCACCCGACTACGCGAAGAGCAGGATCTTCATGAATGCGGTCGATACCGGCTGGGTCACCGACGAGGATCCGCTCCATCACGCGGAGCGAAAGATCGAAGAGCTCGATTTCCAGCCGCCGCTCGACATCGTCGACGGTGCCGCGCGCGTGGTCGACCCGGTGTTCGAGGCCGTACGGACCCAGGAATTTCCCTTTGGGTGCTTCTTCAAGGACTACAGGCCGACGCCCTGGTGAGGTGTCGGCACGCGATTGCGATCACGCGGCGCGTTGGCGAGACGGTGTACCGCCCGTCTGCCCAACGGATCGGCGTTCAGCTGCGAGTGATATGAGCACGGCTCATGTCATTTGTCTGTCGCAACGGATGGTTCGGCAGCGATCTCGTCGGGCGGACGCGAGACCGGCCGCGGCGACAGCGTCACGGTCTGCACTCCGGCAGAACGTGTCCGTTCACGCAGTGCGCGACATATCGACGCGAGGTCGTAGTCGTGTTCCCGCGCGATCGCGTCTCGAATCGCGCGTACTTCGTCGATGACTGAATCTGTGCTCATTGCTTCCCCCAGGTCTGAAGTTCTTCTGGCGTGCAGATGATCGGAGGTTCGTAACCACCGCTGCGGCATACGGTTTCGATGCGAGGGCGCATCGCCGCGTTCGCGATGTGTGCACAGTTCCACGTCAGCAAGAAGTGCATCCCGTGCACCGCAGCGATGGCGACGTGAAGTGCGTCGAGCGCAGCCTTGGGCGGAAGGGCCGCCGCGCGCAGCAGCGACGCGGCGAGTTCCTCCGCTGCGGTGGTCGCCGTGAGTACCACGAGACCAGCCGAAACCTCGATGCGGCGCTCGGCGGCCACCGCGTCCCCTCGACTGATCTCGTCGAGCACCAAGTCCGACACGAACAGGTCGAAGGTCTCGCGCCGGGCCCACCACTCGGCGGTGATCTGCTGGTGTGCGATCCGGACAACGTCGCGGCTGGGCCACGCGGTGAGGTAGCTCAGCACCGACGTCTCGAGGTAGACGCGCGCTCTGGCTGGTGGAGAAGTGGTCATCGCATGTGCTCGCCGAGTCTAGCGCGGTCGGACGGCCCTGCACCGGTGTCGCCGTGGCCTGGCCTGGCGGCTTCTCTGAGCGTTGCCGGTCCCGGACGTCACGGCGGCTTTCGCCGAGAGTCGGCTGGGCGGAGCGGCCCTCTGACGCTCGCCGACTCAGGCGTCGCGTCCGGTCTCGTCGTCCTCCCCCGCGCATCCGAGCAAGCGCCTCCACCTCCATTGGTTGTGGTGGTCGAACTCGCTTGGGATCCGGTGTTCGTACAGCTCGCGGAGCTGCCCAACGAACTCTGGATGGATCTCGACGGGGAACATGGTCGACCAGCTGTCGGGCAGCGCGAGCGCGAGCTCCAGGACCGGATCCGACCGAGATTCGGGCCACACCTCGTCGTCGTTCTCATCGAACTCCATCCAGGTGCCTTCCCACCAGAACGACCAGACGCCATCGGACTCCTCGCCGTACACCTTCCCGCCGCCTCCTTCGACGCCCATGAATACGATCGGGACTTTCGCCATGGCGTGAATGCTCCCCTCATCCGCACCGCACCGCCAGCAGCGGCACCACCAACCACCGCAACTCGATCGTCTCCGCCTGCCGCTCCAGCTCGAACTCCCCAGCCGCGAACCGCGAGCTCGCTTCGAGCAGCGCGTTGGCTCGGCGTGCCCGCGCCGCACAAGCACCGCGACTCGCCTGCGCACACCGCCGAGCGCGTCCACCCACACCGGCTCGACGCCGTAACGTCCGTCCCCGCTGCACAGCACCCGCACTCACCGCCCCACGCCCACGCCGCTACCCCCGCGCGCCCGCGCGTTCCCACTGCGGTACCATCTCTGCCATGGTCTCCAGATCTCGCTGGGTCGCCCTCCTCGCCTTACTCGGCTGCGACCAAGCTCGCGCCCCGGATCCTGTCTCCGATCGCAGCGACGTGCTCGCCGCCTGCGATCCCGAGCCGATGATCGAGGACGCCGTCCAGTGCGCGCTGCCCGACACCCAAGAGCCGTTCGCCGAAACCTCCATCGACCCTCAGCTTGGACTCGCGGGTAACCCGGCACTGCGCAGCGTCGACGCGCTGGTCCGCGGCGGTCCCGATCTGCTGATCGCGGCCGGCGCCTACGGTGACACCGCTCCTGATGGCGCGTGGCTCGTGGCGATCGGTCCCGACGCCACGCGAGCATGGTCGGCCACGGTCGCGGGTCCCTCCGATGCCGTCACCATCCGTGCCGCAGGCGATGCGGACGGCGTGTGGATCGCAGTCGCCCGCGCCGACGGTGACACCCTCGCACGCCACTACGATCTGCTGGGCATGAGTCTGGGTGAGCTCATCGTCCCCGACTTCGCGGTCGAGTCGCTGCAGCTGCAACCGCTGGGCGCGATCGCAATGTCTGGCACAAGCGGCGGCAACCCCTCGTATGTCGGGGTCGCGACCGACGGCGCCGAGCTGTGGAATGGCAACACCAACGACGCCGAAGGCCTCTACGTGATCGCCGGCGGCGACATCCAATACTTCGATGGCCCCGGAGCGTCGGTGTGGGACTTCGATCCCCGCGGCACCCCCGATGCTGGCTTCCCGATCGATGTCGGCGCCGAGCGTGCCATCATCACCTCGACCGGTGACGTGCTGGCGGTCGGCACTTCGCTCGGGCCGTTGGGTGACAATGCCCAGATCGTCCGACTCGATGACGGCGGTCGGCTCACCTGGTCGCTCGGCCTACCTCGGGTTCATCCCGAGACCGTGCTCGAAGGCCTGATGGACACCACGATCATCGCGGGCCAATCGTTCCATTGCAGCGCCGGCACCTACATCGGTGTGTTCGATGAAGTCGGAGGGCTCATCCAGGACGTCCGCGTCGCCGCACCACCGAGTCCATGGGCCGTCGATGTCGACAACAACCTCGCCTCCGTCGGCATCGATGCCGACGCTCTCACCCTGCGCACGTTCGAGGTGGAGTCATGATCACCACTGACCGTCTTCGCCGCGCCGCGGCCCTGTTCGCACCGGCGCTCGCCTGCTTGGCGCTGGCCTGCAACGACTCGAGCTCGTCGAGTTCCGACACCACCGGTGGAACCACCACCGACGATCCGACGACGTCGACGAGCACCACGGTGGACGCGACCACCATGTCGACCACCATGTCGACCACCAGCCCCCACGACTCCACCGAGGGCCCGCCCGAGAACTGCCCACGAACCGTGCGCTATCCGCTGTACGACGGGCTTGGCTGTGGCCGAATCGTCGTGGGTGACATCGACGGCGACGGCACCGACGACGTCGTCGCGTTCGCTCGCGATCCCGCCGCGCCGACGACCGGCGCGGTGCCGACCGCGTTGCACACGTTCATCGGCAACAATCTCGGCCTCGACCCTGGCGACGTGCACTGCTGCCTCGAAGCCAGCAGCCGCGGCCACGGCCTGGTGTTCGACCTCAATGGCGACGGCCGCGGCGATCCGATCTGGGCGAGCCAGCGCGAGGCCATCCCCGGCGATCCCGATTCGCTCGTCGACACCATGGAGAAGGTCGTACGCAGCCCCGAGACCGGCTTCACCGCGCTCGGCGTGCTGTCGATGCCCGCGGTTGGCACCGCGGCGTTCACCGTGGGACGCATCAGTCAGCAGGTGATCGGCATGGTCATCGTCGCCAACGGCGAGCTGACCAGCTTGATCGGCAACGGCGATGGACTCGGCCTCGACCCAGTCGCCAGCGTGGTGCTCGATCCGGTGCCCGAGGTCTGGGCGATCCGCACGATGGAGCTCGACGGCCAGCAAGGCACCGACCTCGCCGGCCTCGGCCCCGACGGCTTCCTGGTGTGGGGCGGCAGCCTCGACGGCACCTTCACCCAGGCCACAGTGACAGCGCTCCCAGGCGTGTACACCGAGTTCGAGCGCATCGATCTGGACCTCAATGGCAACGACTCGCTGGTGCTGTTCGGCGCGGGCGAACCGGTGGCGATCGTCGAGGGTGACGGTGACGGGGCCCTGATCATCTCGACGACCAACACACCCGTGCTCGATCCTCCCGTGACCGTCATCGAGGTCAACGACGATCTGTACCCCGATCTCGTGGGTGTCAGCGGCGGCAACCTGGTGATGTATCGCGGTGACGGCGAGGGCTTCGCCGCCGAGCCCGAGATCCTCGCTGCGGTCGGCGATGCCACCGACCTCGCGTTTGGTGACTTCGACGCCAACTCGAATCCCGACATCGTCTTGTGTGACGATCAGGGGTTGTTGGTCGTCTACAGCATCGACGGCTAGTCGATCACGACCGCGGGTACGCGCAACGAAAGCCGACCGTGGAATAGCCGTACTCCGGCGACAGCCCGTAGCGGTACGAGGCGCGCAGATCGGCGGAAGCGTCGTAGAAGCTGCCGCCTCGGACCACGCGGACGTCACCCTCGATCGGCCCGCGCGGACGAAGACGATGGCGAAGGCGCCCGTACTCGCGCGGGTCGTACCAGTCGCCAGCCCACTCCCAGACGTTGCCCGCCAGATCCGCCACGCCCTCGGGGCTGTCGCCCGCGGGCATCGTGCCCACCGCATTGGTGACGCCACCGCAGCCGTCGAATTGCGCGTGCTCGCACGTCGGTGGCGTATTGCCCCACGCATACCGTGAGCGTCGTGAGCCCCGCGCCGTGCGCTCCCACTGGGCCTCGCTGGGCAGGGTGCCTCCGTGGGCCTCGCAGAACGTCTCGGCCTGCGACCAGGTCACGCACACGACGGGTTTTTGCGCCGCCACCATGCCGGGATCGAGGGCCTTGCCGCGCTCGAACGCCCGCGCCGAATTCCACACGTAGCAGCGCGACAGCATCACCTTGTCGCAGACGCCCGCCTCCACGCACCCCGCGTACTGCGCCCACGTGACCTCGTGCCGATCGATCGCAAACGCGGACACCCGCACCAGCTCGGCGGGCAGCTCATCCGCCTCGCAGTCGGGATCACCGTCGAGGCAACCCATCTCGAATCGGCTCTCGCCGAGCTCCACTGCATCGATGGTCTCGGCGGCCAGAGCTGCGCCCGCCGAGCTCGGCCCTTCGAGCATCGCTGCGGCCACCCGAGCATCGGGCAGGCGCCCGGGGGGTAGGACCGCAAAGTCCACGGGATACGGCGCTGCGCAGGCACCCAGCCAGAAGCCGACCAGCGTCACGCACCATCGCATCACCGCGACAACGAGCACGGCAGGCCGGACTTTCACGCCCTGGGCGCCGGCGCGGCACGGCGTGCCTTGGGCCTCACGCGCCCGCGACCTGGCTGACCTGGCTGACCCAGGCACGCAGCTCGGGAAACGCGGTCAGCAGCGCCTCGCGTTCGCTCGCGATCGTCTGCGCACGCGGATCGCGGCGACGCAGGAATCCCCGAATCGCCTGCAGATCTTCGCGCACGCGCTCGGCCATCGGCAACCCGACGAACGCCAGAGCCGCTGCCACCACCGAGCCCAGCACGCCCCACGCGCCCGCGTACCAACCGGCCAGCACCACCGACCCCAGCAACCACACCGGCAACAGCACCAGGCCCAGCAGGAACTTGTAGGTGCCGCGAACGTCGAGATCGAGGGTGAGGCGGCCGATGGCCAGGCCGGTCAAGCGATAGACCGGCCAGAACCACAGGCCAATCGAGACGATCAAGGGCGCAAGCGCGAGGCGACCGACAAACCCCGGCAGCCAGCGGGCGACGACGCCGGCAGAGTACGCAAAGCCGAGCTGGTCGGGCCGCACGCCGAGGTGCGCGAGCGTGTGGGTGGCCTGCGCGACCCGGCTCTCGATCTCGGCGCGCTCGGGTTCGTCGATCGCACGCAATCGGTCGGCGAGCACGCGCACGCGCCCACGCAAGGTATCCAGCGCCGCACGCTCGCGGGGGCCCTCGGCCAGCAACCACGCGAGCTGTTCGGCGAGTCGCTGGGGCCCGTCGTCGGGACCGTGCAGCGTCAACGGCACCAACGCTTCGCGCATGCGCGACGTGAGATCGTCGACCGCCGCAGGCGTGGCACCCTGCGCCACCAGATCGTCGAACGCGACCGGTTCGCCCAGACGCAGCAATACGCTGTGGCGGAAGCGCTCGCGCTCGCCGTAGATCAATCCCACCGGCACCAACCGCACCGCGCACGGGGCCGACAACAGCATGCGGGCCGCGCCGGTCTTGAGCGGCGCGAGCTCGCGATTGCCGTGGCTGATGCCCTCGGGGAAGATGGCGACCGACTCGCCGCGCGCAAACGCCTCGTGCACCGCGGCGAAGGTGCGTCCGGTGGCTTCGGGACTCGCGTCGCCGTCGGCGCGTCGATGCACCGGGATCGGATCGAACACCGCGATCAACGGTCGCAGCAGCAACACCTCCCAGAGCGTGGCCTTGCCGAGCAACCGTGGCGACGACTCGAGCAGCGCCGCGGCCACGAGCGCATCGAGCAACCCGTTGGGGTGGTTGAGCACGAACAGCGTCGGACCGCTGTCCTGCTCGTCACCGCGCCGCTGCAATGAACGGAACCACACGCCGGCGAGCACGCGCGCAAAGCGGGTGCGAAAGGCGGGAGCCTTGGCCGGCAGCGCGGTCGAGCGGGGCTCCACGGTGAGTATCGTAGCGCCTCGTCACGGCACGGTGCAGTAGCCCGCCGCGGAAGGAAGCTCGGGATAGATCGGCGTACACACCCGCTCGGGTCCGCACGCATCGGGCAGCGCGGTATCGCAGTAGGCCGTGCAGCAGGCCTCACCGGCGCACGCCGGGAGCAGTGCTGCGGCCTGACAGAAGGCTCCTGGCGCGCAATCCCATTCGCGCTCGCAGGCCTCGCCCGTTGGGATGACCGGCTCGAGTGGCTTGCCGCAGACGAAGCTCTGGTTGTCGCCGGGATAGCACGCGGCGCCCTCGGGACAATCCTGAACCAGGGCGTCGCAGGGCGGCAGGCAGAGAACCATCGTGCCTTCGAAGGCGATCTCGCAGTGGGTCGCGGGATCCTCACACACCGGGTTGGCCTCGCTGCCGCTGCAGCTGCTGACGCAGGTACCGGCGTTGGCGACGGGATCGACCCACATGCACATCAGACCGAGATCGCAGCTATCGATCCCGCTGACATACGAGCCCTCGACGAGACAGGCGTCACCGATCTGCCCGGGGCCCCGCGCGACCGGCGAGCAGCGCGTCGCGTTCCATGCGTTGCCGCCGTCGTTCGCCCACGGCATGCACTTCTCGCCGTCGGGGCAGTCCTGCGACCAGAGATCGCAGTCGGTACCGCCACCGCCGTCGGGATCGCACAGGAACTGACAACCGCCACAGCTGTCGTTGTCGCACTCGCTGTCGCTATCGCTGGGGTCCTCGGTGGTGGTGGCGCTGGTGGCAGTTGCCGTGGTGTCGAACGTGGTCGCGCTCGTCGGGTTCGGCGCGCTGCCGGTCTCGGTGGTGCCCAGGGTCGTCGGGCTGGTCGACACGCTCGGTGCGTCGTCCGTCGTCCCGCCGCTCGAACCTGCTTCTGGGGTCGCAAGCAGGGGCCCGCACGCAGCGAGCGCAGTCGATATCAACAGGACCCACGAGGAACGGATGCTAGGCGTCGTCATGGCAAGGTACCGACCATAGCTTGTTTTGAAAGGAATGTAAAGTATGTTAGGAATCAGTTGAGGGTCTGAGCAGTACGCCAACATCTCCGAATGGCGTGGCGCGGATCAAGCCGCGATACTGGGCTCGTGATCCACTCGAACAACGCGCCGGTCCTCACGCCGTTCTTGAACGTCGGTGGGCTGTTCACCGCGGTGCTGCTGGTCTCGGCGTGCCAAACCTTCGTCGAGGCGGACACCACCACCGGCACAGACGCGGGAACGGGCACTTCGACGAGCGCGGATGGGGGCACCTCCACGAGCGCGGACGCGGGCACCTCCACGAACGCGGACGCGGACACCTCCACGAACGCGGACGCGGACACCTCCACGAGCACGGACGCGGAGACCTCCACGAACGCGGATGCGGACAGCTCGACGAGCACCGATACGGACGCCGACACGTGCAGCGACGGCGTCACGAACGGGGACGAATCGGATATCGACTGCGGCGGCAGCGAGTGCGAACGCTGTGAGGTCGGGATGCTGTGCAACGAGGAGCTCGACTGCGCATCCCAGGCGTGCGGGCCGGGGGGTGCCTGCGCCGCCGTGCTCACGGTCACGGGAACGCTGCTAGAGGCCGAGTGGCTCGTGACACAATACGCCGGAACAGACCAGATCCTTCGCCTGGACTTCGCGGTTGCGCCCGAGGCGGTCGCGTTCGACGGCCTCCCGGTCATGCTGGCCCTGTCCGCCGGTGAGTACGTCTCATCGGGCATATCGACGGCCCTGACGAGCCCGGAGCTCGCGCTCGAGGCCCCGTCCACCTCGGTGGCGATGGCAGGCGCAACCGGAGTCATCTACTACCAGTCGATCTCGCCGTCGTATTTTGGGGTCATCTTCGAGTTCACGGATTCCGCACTCGCCAACAGTGCGGCGGACTTGCTCACGGCAGAAGCCGCGGCCTTCGAGGGCGCGGAAGTGACGCTCAGGCTCGCGGACATCAACCCCTAGCAGCCGCTCGATCAGGTGGCCCCGGGCGCGCGGGTTGCGGGTCGTTTCGTCCGCCCGCAACCTGGATCAGCGACGGATCGCTAGCTGCGCTGGCCGACGCGGATCGGCTGGAAACCCGAGTCCGGATCGTTGCCGAACATCGACAACCGACCACGGATGCCCCAGCCATGATCGCAGATCGATCCGTCGAAGCTCGGCTGGGCGTTGGGCGGCAGCTGCACGACGCCCTCAAACATCTTGGTCTCGTTCGCAGCCATCGTGAACGGACCCGAGATCTGGAACGCCTGCTCCAGGGTCGGACGTGACATCGAAAGGTCCTCGGTGAGCGCCTGATTGTCGCCCTTGCGCAGACGGATCTCCTCGACGCCTTTGAGGTCGACGAAGACGCCGTCGCCCTTGATCGCCGCACCCTTCGCGGTCGCCGTGATGCGCACGCCAAAGGCTTCACTGGGGAACGCCAGCGGCCCGTACTCGATCGTGACGGTCGCCGCGCCGCCGGTCACTGCACTCACGGCACTCTTGAGCTTGTCGAAAAATCCCATCGCACATTCTCCGGTTGACCCTGCCGAACCTGGCTCGGGCGGCGCAAAGCAGACGACAACCGCGGTGACGCGTCAAGAGCCTGCGCGCTGTGGCACTAGTGCACCGCCGTCGAGATGACGTCAGTCATGGTGCCGAGCTGCGCCGCCAGGGCAAGGCGCGGCGACGAAGCTGTACCGAGCGTACTGCGAGGCGTCGCAACGAAGCCATGGCGGCGCAGTGCGGTGCCATGGCTGACGTCATCTCGACGGCGGTGCACTAGGCTCCCGCGTTCGGTGTTCCGCCGTCAGCGACCTCGATGACGTGCAGCTCGACGCGGCGGTTGGACTCGCGCCCCTGGGCCGACTCGTTGTCCGCGATCGGTCGGGTCTCACCGAAACCCTCGGCTCCCAGGATGTTCTCGTCGATGCCCTTGCCGACCAGGTACTCGCGCACGGCCTGGGCCCTTCGCGTCGACAGCTCGAGGTTGTGGGCGTCCTTGCCATCGGCGCTGGCGTGCCCCTCGATGCGGATGCGACGGATGGTCGGGTGTGACTGGATCTCCGCCACCGCCTCGTCGAGGATGGGATGCGAGACCTCGAGAATGCGGTCGGAGTCGCTGGCGAACTGAACCCGCTCGCGCAGCTCGATGCGCGCGGGCACGGCGACCGCAACCTCGGGCACCGAGGTGCCCACCACCGTGATCGAGCTGCCATCCGAGAAAACCCGCGCGGCGCAGCCCACGGACACGGTGACGAGCGCCAAACCGACACAACCCAGGAGCATTCGTGCTTGCATGCCCACCTTCATCGCAAGTCGCGTGCCGAGGCATCAGAGTCAGGATTTGCTGACGATCCAGGCCGACCCGCCCAACGCACGGCTCGACTTGGGCAGCCCCGTTGCCCAAGCCGCGCGTCAGCGCAGCAGAGCTTTTCTGCTACGCTCGGCCGCGTAAGAACATGGCGACCCACGAACGCAAGTTGCTGGTCCGTCGACCCGAGTGCCGGATCGAGCTGTGCTCGTGCGGCGTCTACCACGTGGGCATCGGCGCGATCACGTTGCGCATGACCAGCGATCAGGCCTCCGCGGTGTTCGAGGCGCTTGGCGCTGCGATCGCGCCGAGCATCGAGGCGAGCGAGGACGACGAGCCGCCCGTCCACTGACCTGACCTGCGACCGCACTCGCGGCGTGGGGACGGCGCGATGATCCGTTCCGCCCGCACAGCGGCGGCGACGCAACCACTACGTTCGCCCGGTCGCAGCGGATCGACGACGTGGACAGAAAAGGCCCACTGGGCGATTGGCTCAAGCCCGCTGTGCAACCAGGTCGCCGCATGCCCACGCTGTCTCCAGGCGCTCGCTCGCCGATCGTGGCTAGATCTGCGTGACTGCTGGCGGTCGCGGTGGTCGTCGAGCGACTGCACCGGGGTGTGCACGGCTGGCCACCGTCCATGCCCAACACCCGCCGACTTCGCCCCGCCTTCACCGCACTGGCTCTGTTTGGCCTGGCCTGCTCGAGCAACGCGGGCCGCCCCGGGCGTGGGGACGGCTTGGGTGGGGTGAGTGACGAGTCGTGCGTCACCCCGACCGGCGAGTCGTGCGCGGTGCCGGCCTGCGAAGATCCTTGTAGCTACAACGATCCACTGCTGCAGTCTGGCCAGTGCGTCATCACCGAGATGCCCGAGTCTTGCGGCGACATCCGTGGCATCGAGGTCAGCTTCTTTCAGATCGGGGGGACCGTCCCCGCGCCCGGTGGCGTGTTCCGTCCCGCCGATGCGAGCCTGCAGAAGTGGGTTCAGGCGCGCTGGCAGGAGATGTCCCAGTTCGTGGTGCCCGCCGACGTCAAGGCCAAGCTCACCCAAGGTGGCGTGCAGGTGTGGAACTATCCCGACGGCTACGGCTGGACCCGCACGGACTTTCACGCGGGGATCATGGCGCTGCCACCGGGGCGTTCGCCCGATCAGGTGCTCGCCGCCCTGCGCGACGATCCGGTCGGATCGACCGGCACTGGCGAGTTTTCAGGATGGGTCGGTTGGCCGGTGGCCGGCGGTGAGGGTCGCAAGGTCGGCGACCGCGTCGACCTCGACATCTGGGGCCCGGACAACGGCGCCATCGGCTACTGGAAGATCGACGCCGATCGCTTCTGCGTGATCACCCTCGAGAACGACACCGCGGGTGCCCATCCCGTGAGCGGCATTCGCTGCTGGGGCTACGTGCCGATCGCGATCAATCCCAACTGGCTCGCCACCAACGATGGCAAGAAAAAGTGGGGCTGCGCGGGCCCGACGTACATGTTCTACACCACGGGGATCGACTCACCCTCGGTCGCCGGTGGTGGTGCCGGCGCCGATGCGCAGGCGGCGACGTGGAACGCTCTGATCCGCGACATGCTGGCCAAGAACGTGCGCGACGGCGGCGTCAGCGGCTACTGGTATCAACAAAAGACCGTCGTGCAGCCCAATGATCTCAAGCCCGGGGGCGCCGTGCAGGCGAAGCCGCCAGGCGAGATGTCCAGCTACTACGTCGATCTGCCCGAGCCCGGCTTTCGCGACGGCGAGGTCTGCGAGGACCCGGCTGCACCGGCGGGGACCTGCAGCGCCGACGAGTTCACCTGCATCGACGGAACCTGCATCGCCGCGAGCTCGCGCTGCGACGGCTTTGCGGACTGCACCGACCGCGACGACGAGGAGGCCTGCGACGAGGCCCCGCAAGGCAACTGCGCCGCCACCCAGTTTGCGTGCGACGACGGCACCTGCCTGCCCGGCGAGTGGGAATGCGACGGCGAGTACAGCGACTGCCCCGCGGGCGAAGACGAACTCGACTGCGATGGCACCGACGCGACGTGTGGACCGGGCGAGTTCGCGTGCGCGACCGGCCTGTGCATCCCCGGCGAGTGGAAGTGCGATGGCATCGTCGACTGTGAAGCCAGCGACGACGAGAGCGCGTGCAGCGATGCGGAGCCTCCTGCGCCCGACGCACCCGACGCACCCGACGCACCCGACGCACCCGACGCACCCGAGCCGTGCAACGGCTACACCTGCGACGATGGCAACTGCCTGCCCGACGGCTGGACCTGTGACGGGATCGTGGACTGCGCCGACGGTGACGACGAGCAGGGCTGCGCCGAGGACGTCGAGCCCGACGCCTGCGATGGCTTTGCCTGCGACGACGGCACCTGCATCTGGGCCGAGTGGCAATGCGACGACTACGTCGACTGCACCGATGGCGAGGACGAGCTGTGGTGCTGAGGCTGCCGACCCCGTGAACACGCCGATTTCTTCGGCCTCGCCCGGGCGTCGGGCAAAGATCGCCGGATGGACACCGACCGCCGCCAGCTTCGCAGCAACGATCCCGCCGCCGCCGTGCGGATCTTCCTGGCGCGCAACGCCAACGAGGTGGGCATGCGTGCAGCGGTCGTGTCGGATCCGTCGGGTGCCGTCATCGGCGGCGTGGGAGACGGCGTGCTGAGCAGCATCGCCGCGGCGGGCTGCTCGCTGCTCGACGCTCGCGGGGTCGCCGAGCGCGAGCAGCTCCGCCGCGAGAGCGACATCGACGTGACCGCGCTGCACGTGAGTCGCCTGCGCGTCGGCGTGCGGCGCTACGTGGTCACCTCGGTGGGAGCGCCGCTGCGCGCGACTCACGAGCTCGGCGACGCGCTCGCTCGGATCCTCGCGGCCTAGCGCGGCGGAAGGTCGCCGCGGCGTTGGCCGCATCCGCGGGCTTCCGGTTCGAACCTGCGGCGGGCACACTGGCACAGTGTCCACGCCACTGCCGGTGACGGTCGTGACCGGTTTTCTCGGGGCCGGGAAGACCACCCTGGTGAACGGTTGGCTCGCCGGAGCGCCGCGCGGCGACGTGGCGGTGATCGTCAACGAACTCGGCCGCGTCGGGATCGACGGCGAGCTGCTCGCCGCCCGGGCGCGCACGATCATCGAGATCTCCGGGGGTTGCGTGTGCTGCACCACCCAGGCCGAGCTCGTGCGTGCGCTCGATGAGCTCGCGAACCTGCCGACGGCGCCCAAGCGCGTGCTGGTCGAGACGTCCGGCGCCGCGTCACCGGCGGGGGTGCTGCGCGCGATCTCGAGTGGTGGCCGCGACGACGCCTTTGCGCTCGACGGGGTGATCACGGTGGTCGATGCAACGCGCGTGGATGCGCTGCGCAAGCATGACCTCGGCCTCGAGCAGATCGGCTACGCCGATGTCGTGGTGCTTTCGCGGGCCGACGCCTGCAACGACGAGGTGGTAGCCCACGCGACCGATGTGGTCGCCTTGTACAACGGCGCGGCCGTGGTGGTCTTGGCCGCGCGCGGAGTGTTGCCCGCGGCCCAAACCCTCGACGACCTGCTCGCGATGCGTCGCTCGGATCTCGCGGCGCCGCGCGAGCTGCCGGTGCAGACGGCCCATGTGTACGAGTCGGTGTCACTGTCGATCGCCGGCGAGGTCGATGGCGACCGTTTCGCCGAGTTCGTCGAGTCCGAGCTCGCGCCCTTCGCCGGCCGCCTGCTGCGCACCAAGGGGATCCTCGCGGTGTCCGGTCTCGACGAGCGCATGATCCTGCAAGGC
This sequence comes from Deltaproteobacteria bacterium, assembly GCA_947492135.1. Taxonomy (GTDB): domain Bacteria; phylum Myxococcota_A; class Polyangia; order Nannocystales; family Nannocystaceae; genus Xiheibacterium. The sequence goes on from CANLQR010000093.1 coordinate 16,401, forward strand.
GTCGCGGACTCGATCGAGATCAGCTTTGGCGAGCCCTGGGCCCAGACGCCCCGCCACAGCCGGCTCGTCATCGTAGGCTTCGCCCTCGACCGTGTCGCACTGACCCGCGGGTTTGCGACGTGCGCCCGCGATGCATCGTCGTGAGTGGGGTGAGTGGGGTGAGGTCTACCGCACGGTGCGGATCGTCAGCGTGACGGGGCTCGCACCGATCTCGGCCAGCAAGCAGGTGCGCGGCGCGGCAACACCCATGGCCGTCCAACCCGGTGCCGACGCCATCCGCATGGGCGCTCCGTTCATCCTCAGCTCGACCGAGGGTCCTCGGGGCAAGAACACCAGCGCGCCATCATCGATGAGACGCACGCGCAGCGACGCGGGCACGAAGTACCGAACGACTCCGCGGGCGGTGCCGGGCACCAGCATGTCGGTGATCGCGATCGAGTCGGCCGAGCGTCGGATCTCGCGGCGGTGGGTCGCCGTGCCGCGAAACCCAAGGACCTCGCCGATGAGGTGGTCGTCGTCGTATTCGACGATCCCGAGCCGTGCACGACCGCCGATGCGGTGGCTCTTCCACAGCTCGTGCTGGTCATGACCGTCGACGGTGACGGTGTTGTGCCCGGCAGTGCTGCGACAATACTCGCGCTCGGCACCCTCGCGGTACGTGCCGACGCCGGCATCGACGAGCACACGGGTGTCGTCGACCGACAGCTCGATCGACAAGCAGTCACCGTGGATGTGGCCGACCTGGTGTGGCAAGCCCACGCCTCCGCGATTCCACAGCAGCGTGAACGGACCCCAGGCGCGGCGAGCAAAGCCGCTGTCCGGCGCGGTCGCATGACCGCCCCCGAGCACTGCATTCGCCCGGGCGAACAGCCGACGCGGACCGACCGGTGCGCCGAGCTGGCTGTCGCCCCACAGCGCGACATCGCCGTCGGGATGCGTGAACGCGGGGGTGGCCATGCGCATGCGCTGCGACGCCACGTCGAGGGGATCGGCCAGCCCCGGTAGATGCGGCTGGGCGAGCGCAGCGACCATTGCGAGCTGTTCGGCGAGCAAACAGTGATAGCTCGGGGTGCGCTCGCGGTGCACGCCATCGTCCGCGAGTTGCTCGCGCACCACCGTGAGCAGGCGCGGTGCCATGGTCTCGCGCAGCTGCATCGGGACCGGGCCAACCAGCGCCAGCGAGCCTGCGACCAACGCAGCGTAGTTCGTCCACAAGTGGTTGCCGTCGAGGTGGACCTCCACGTGCGCGGCGAGGTGCCCGAGCTGCGCGCTCATCGACGCGAGCACGAGCTCGAGCTGTCCAGCATGCAGCGCGCCGCCGTGCCGCCCCAGCCAGCCGATCCAGTGCAGCAGCCGCAGTGATGTCGGGTAGGGCTCCCAACCTACGCCGTGACGATGCTCCTCGATCCAATCGAGCAAAGTGGCTCGGCCAAGGTCGAGATCGCACGCGGGGCTACCGAGCCAGCCGTGGTAGTGCAGCGAGTACGTCCACAGCGGATCGTCGCCAGGGTCCCAGCCCAGGCGCAGCGGATCGTGCGCGGGCTGGCCAACGAGTCGCACGCCGCCCTCGTCGTCGAGCGTGCCCTCGGGGGACGGCCCCACAAACCCCTCGGGAATCGACAGCGCGTCGCAGCCTGCCGCTCGCGATTGGATCGGCAGGCGGGCGGGCCCCCGCTGGCGCTGGCGCGCGAAGGCGAGCAGCTGGGTTGGTCGCAGGTGAGCCGCGGACCGCAGGGTTGGGCCGAGATGATCGAACACGCGACGCAGGCGATTCATCCGACGCCGGCGACCTTAGCACCGCTTTGGGGGCCAGCGAAAATGCCCTGGCCGGAGGTGCGACGCGGTGGTGCTCGTCCGTCTACCGGAGACGGAGCCCCCTCGTGAAGCAAACCATCCTCATCCTCGCGGCGCTTTCCTCATTCGTGTGTTCCTGCGACGCTGCCAAGGCCCAGGCCGAGAAGGGCGCCGTTGCCAAGAGCGCCACGGTCGCGGAGAACAAGTCCGCGGCGCCAACCCAGGCCGAGTCCAAGTCGGTCGACGTGGCAGCCCCCGCGCAGCTGGTGCTCGAGGAGACCGAACTGCCCGGCCTGGGCAAGCTGAAGATGCCCAAGGGCTTCACCTCCTCGATGGAGAAGCACTGGCGGTTCGACCTGGGCAATCACGAGTCGATCAACATCAGCTGGGAGCCCCACGGCGCCGCCGATCTGAAGAAAGCCGAATCGCTCGCGAACATCCTCGCCTCGACCGAGATCGTCAAGAGCGCCAAGACCCTCGACAACGGCTACCACGAGATCGAGCGGGCCCGGGCCAACGATGGCTTCACGTTCATCGCGCTGTTCGGCAAGGACTGGTACATCAAGTGCGTCGCGCCCGCGGCGAAGATCGAGGTGTGCCGCGAGATCGTGCGCTCCAAGGCGTGAGCGCGTGGCGGCGCTGCGGTCGCTCACCGCCCTGCCGGCGGTGAGCGGTCGAGCGGCGTCGTCCACTTGAAGGCGTGGTGATCCCCTCGATGCTGAAATCATGCGTGATGATCCGTGAGCCGGGCGCTAGCTGCTCGAGTTGTGGGACCAGTTGCACGTTGATGCTCGGCTCGAGACGAGCCGCAGGCGGACGACGACGCCACCCCAGCCACCGAGGTCGAGTAGAGCGCGGCGAGCACCGCCACGAGTGCGTGCGTCTCCAGATCCAGTCGCGCGCACGGCGAGCACCGACGGGCTGCAGCTCCTGTGCCGGCAACTACAGATCCCGCGCGCGATGCCCTCGGCGCCCACCGGGGCCGCACCGCTCGGCCCCGCCCGAGCGCCAAGAACGCGGACTATCTCAAATACGGACCCCCTTTGTTTGGCCTATCCGCGGGCTTCTCTCCCGCGAAACCAGTCCGCATGCAGAGCCATCCCATGCGGTGCGCCCGTGCGTAGGCTGGATCGGAGGCGACCGCGTTCAGTCCGGCGGGTGATACCTCGGCTCGCTGTAGACCCTCGAGCCGTGGCTGCGTCAGCACTCGCCGAAGGCCGAGCTCCAACCGCCGCAGGAACGCGCGCCGTGCTGGCCACCTCGTGCGCAGCGATGTCCGCGTCTCGTCGTCCGCTTCCCGCTCGCTACGGGACTCGAGTGTGGCTGCGCACCTGCGCGTGCGGTGAAGGACTGTGCGAACGACTGCGAGCCGAGCGGCGCCGGTGTGCGGACGTCGACGGGTTCTCGTTGCACGCCGACGTGTGCGTGCCGGCGCGCGACTGGGCGCAACTGGAGCGACTCTGCCGTTACGTGGCGCGGCCGGCGATCGCGAGCGAGCGGCTGGAGCTGCTGGCGGATGGCCGCGTACGCTACCGCTTCAAGCGGACCTGGCGGGACGGTTCGATGGCGGTGGAGTTCGATCAGATCGACTTCGTGGGCAAGCTCGCGGCGTTGGTTCCGCGACCGCACTCGAACTTGGTCCGCTATCACGGATGCCTGGCACCCCACGCGAGCCTCCGCGCCTCCGTGGTGAAGGACGGGCGCGGTCCGCCGCCGAGCAAGGCCGAGGTCGCAGTGATGACCGCGGCGAGACCCGCGATGCGGGTTGGATCTTCCGCTGCGCTAGAGCTGCGCACCCCTGCGCGCGCGCGGACTGCGATGGGCCGAGTTGCTCCGCCGAGTGTTTTCGATCGACGTTTTGCTCTGTGGCAACTGCGGCGGTCGGATGAGGCAGCTCGCGGAGATCACCGACAAGCGCGTGGCGAACAAATTGCTCGAGCACGTCGGCTTTCCGAGCGATGCGCCCGAGCCGTGGCCGGCCCGTGGGCCACCGGAGTCGG
>CANLQR010000094.1 GCA_947492135.1 Deltaproteobacteria bacterium
GGCGCCTTGTTGCACCGACTCACGCATCCAAGGTACGCGGTGCCTCGTACCTACCACGTCGCGCTGGGAGGTCCGTGGTCAGCAGTCCCCGAGGGTTTCGCGCTGTCGGACGGCCATCGGCCCGCCATCGTCGAGCTCACGGCTTGCGACCCCAGCCAGATGCACGCGGGGTTGCTCGTGCCGGCGAACACCTCGGGCTTCGCCACCATCACCCTGACCACCGGACACTTCCATGAGGTCCGACGGATCTTTGCGGAGCTCGGATCGCTGGTGCTCGGGTTGTGCCGAGTCCGCTATGGCACCGTCGCGCTGCCCGCCGACCTGATCGCAGGTCGCTGGGCGCCGATCGACCTGAGCCCGAGCTAGCAAAGGCCGCGCATCTTTGTAGGTCGGGTCTCGATTCGCCAGGTTGTTCGATTCGAGGCCGGCGCGCGGCCCTGCCCTGTCGCGTTCCACCGCGGGACGCTGTCGCCCGGCGACGGCCCGATCGCGACCAGAGTCCAAGCTTTTTCGGTCCGTGGCTCAAGCTGGGCCGCCAAGATTGCGATGACGCCTACGCATGATGACGAAGGTAAAGTCGCTGGCCATCCTCGCGCCCCTGGTGCTCTCCGCCATGGGTTGTGATCTCCAGCTGCTGCCTGAGGCGGCCACCTACGACGGCCATGGGACGCCGCGCATGGCCGTCGTCGTCGAGGCCGAAGCGATGCCACAAGGCGGTGTCGTTGCGGTCGACCTCGAGCTCGTCGACGTGCTCATCCACCGCGAGCGCGACGACGCGTGGATCTGGATCGCCGGCGATGCCTCGCGGGTCGAGCTCTCCCTCGCCGGCACCGCGCCGCAGTCGTCCGTGCCTTTGCTCGCCGACCACTACGATCGCCTGCTGGTCGTCGTCGATGCCCCGCGAGTCGCGATGGACGGCAGCTGGCAGCGGGCCGCGCTGACCAACGATGAGATCGAGATCGACATCGACCTCGAGCTCGACGGCGACACCCGGGTCGAGCTGTGCTTCGACGTCGCAGCCTCGCTATCAGCAGCCTCGGGGCAGTGGCACTTCGACCCCCGCGCGACCGTCCGCCTTGCGGCCCAGTGAATCGCTGGCTCGACGCTGGTACCCTTGCGGCCGCATGCGCTGGGTCCCGTCGTCGTCCTCGTTGCTCCTGTCACTCGTGCTCGCTTGCGACGATCAGCCCGAAGCGGCCGGATCGCGCAAAGCCCCGGCCGCCAAGTCCCCCGGCAAGGCGGATGACGCGGCCAAGGCCGAGCCGACGACGACCCCGCCGACCACACCCGGAGCCACGGCCCCAACCACGCCGCCGACCGCCGCGGCGGCAGCCGATCCTCCGCCGATCGCCGACACCGCGGTGCATCCGTTCGGCGTGCTCGACATGCTCACGATGGATCGCTTGAGTGATCCCCAGCTCGACGGGACCGGCGGCGTCGTGTTCGTGCGGCGCATGACCGACCTCGCCGCCAACCGCGGCCGCACCGATCTCTGGCGGGTTGCGCTGTCCGGGGCAGAACCGACGCGGCTGACCAATCACCCCGAGGCCGACGACAGTCCGCGCGTGGCCCCCGACGGCACGATCTACTTCTTGTCCGGTCGCTCGGGCACCACGCAGGTGTGGAAGCTGCCGTCCGGCAGCACGGAGCCCACGCAGGTCACCGCTCTCGCGCTGCCTGTCGGAAGCCTGGCGCTATCGCCTGGCGGCGATACCCTGGCGTTCGCCGTCGATGTGTTCGTCGACTGCGCGGGCGCACCGGGATCGACGGCGGCTTTGTCCTCGGCGATCGACTGCACCAAACAGCGGCTCGACGCGACCACCGCGAGCCCGGCGACCGGCACGCTGTACGACCGGATGTTCGTCCGGCACTGGGACAGCTGGTCCGAAGGCCGCCGCTCGCACCTTTTCACGATGCCGGCTGCCGGCGGAGCTGCGGTCGATGTCACCGCTGGACTCGACGCCGATGTGCCCAGCAAGCCCTTCGGCGGCAGCGAGGAGTTCACGTTCTCACCCGACGGCAAGACCATCGTGTTCGGTGCGCGCGACCAGGGTGCAGCCGAGTCGTGGTCGACCAACTTCGATCTCTACAGCGTGGCCACCGATGGCTCAGGCGAGCGCAAGAACCTCACCGCGGCCAACCTCGCGTGGGACTCGCATCCGCGCTTCGCCGGGGACGGCAAGACCCTGTTCTACAAGGCGATGAAGCGGCCGGGCTACGAGGCCGACCGCTTCCATCTCGTGGCGATGGCGTGGCCCGACGGCCCGGCCCGCGCACTCACCGACGCCTGGGATCGTTCGATCGACGAGCTCGTGCTGGACGCCGACGGCAAGACCGCGTGGGTCACCGCCGACGACCTCGGGCACAAGCCGATCTTCGCGGTCGACCTCGGCACCGGCGCCGCGACCAAGCTCACCGGCACCGGCAACACCGCGTCGCCACTGGCGACGGCCACCGAAGTCATCTTTCTACACGACGACCTCCGCGCGCCGGCCGAGCTCTCCCGGGTGGCCCGCGGCGGCGGCGGCGAGCCGACCGCCGTCACCACGATCAACACCACCAAGATCGCGGCCGCGACCATGGGCGTGCCCGAGCAGTTCGAGTTCGTCGGTGCGGGTGGCGACACCGTGTATGGCTGGATCGTACAGCCCGTCGATTTCGATCCTGCCAAGCGCTATCCGCTCGCGATGCTGATCCATGGCGGGCCGCAGGGCAGCTTCGGCGATCACTTTCACTATCGATGGAACCCCCAAGCCTACGCGGGCGCCGGCTTCGCCAGCCTGATGATCGACTTTCACGGTTCTACCGGATACGGCCAGAAGTTCACCGACGGCATCAACGACGACTGGGGCGGCAAACCGCTGGTCGACCTGCAGCTCGGCCTGGCCGCCGCGCTCGAGAAGTATCCCTGGATCGACGGTGACGCCGTCTGTGCGCTCGGGGCCTCGTATGGCGGCTTCATGATCAACTGGATCGCCGGCCACTGGCCCGACCGCTTCCGCTGCTTGGTGAACCACGACGGCCTGTTCGACATGCGATCGATGTACTACTCGACCGAGGAACTGTGGTTCCCCGAGTGGGAACACGGCGGTCCGCAATACAACGTGGCCAAACGCTATGAGGTCTTCAATCCCGCGAACGCAGTGAGTCTGTGGAAGACTCCGATGCTCGTGGTGCACGGCGCGCTGGACTACCGCGTACCCGAGACGCAGGGGCTGTCGACGTTCACCGCGCTGCAACGCCGCGGCATCGAGAGCCAGTACCTGCACTTCCCCGACGAAAACCACTGGGTCCTGCGCCCGGCCAACTCGGTGCAGTGGCACGAGACGGTCCTCGCCTGGCTGGTCAAGCATACGCAGGCGAAGTGACGACGCTGCTCGAGATCGCCGGGACCGCGGCCTGCACCGAGGTCGAAGGGCCGCATCGACGCTTCGCGGTATGGGTCCAGGGTTGCACGCTGGACTGCGCCGGCTGCTGCAACCCCGAGATGTTCGTGCCGGGCGCGGGCCGCATGCTCGACGTCGCAGCCCTCGACGACGTGATAGGCGAAGCCCAGAGGCGCTGGGGACTCGAGGGACTCACAGTGCTCGGCGGTGAGCCGCTGCAGCAAGCCGAGGGCGTCGCCTCACTGTGCGAGCTTGCCGTCGCCCGCTCGCTGGGGGTCATCGTGTTCAGCGGCTACACCCACGAGCAAGCCCAGGCGCGCGCAGGCTTCGACCGACTGTGGGCGGCTGTCGACACGCTGGTGGATGGCCGCTTCGAGGCGGCGCTGCGGGACGAGTCACGACGGTTCCTTGGGTCTCGCAATCAGCGGTTGATCCACCGAACACCGCGCTACGCCGAGCCGACGCTATGGGTCGGCGGCCCGTCCGTCGAACTCGACATCGCTGCCGGCCGGCCCGCACTGGTCGTGGGTTCGCCGGCGCTCGCGCGTCGCGTGAGACGGCTCGCGACCCGAGCCGGTGGCCCCGACGATTAGTCGCCGGCGGTTGCCGCCGTGCAAGCGGACACGGTACGATCCCAGTGGCCATGGATGGGCACGATGACCTTTTCGAGAGTCGCACAGGTGCCGTCCGTGTCGCCCGGTTCGGCGCGGTGTTTGCCGGGATCTATCGCGCGCCGCTGATCGCCGAGGCCTCCGAGGAGCTTCGCGTGTGGCAGGGACCGGTGATGCCCGACGAACCGATCGCACAGTTCTCGCTCGCCTTCGGCGTCCATCGCCTTGCGCCCGAGGTCCAAGCCGCGGCGGACCGCGTGCTGACGGCCTACGGGCCGCGCACGTGTGTCTCGGCCACGGTGCTCGTGGCCTCGGGGTTCCAGGCCTCGGCCGCGCGCGCGATGCTGTCGACCCTGTACCTGCTGACGCGCGTGGCCTATCCGCGTCGCGTGTTCGCCAGCGTGGCCGAGGCCGAGTCTTGGCTGTCGTCGCTGGGCAAGTATCGCAAGTCCATCGCCGCCAGCGCGCGGTGGTTGACCGTCGCCGAGGCCGCCGAAAGCGCGGCGGGTGTCGCCGCCAGGCGATAGCCCCGCGGCTCCCAAGGCCCTCCGGCGGCTTGCCCGGACTGCCGGTCCGCGCGAGGCTCTGGCCATGGCAAAGTCCCGCGCCCGCCAGACCGACGCCGCCCGGCAGTACTGGCTGATGAAGAGCGAGCCCGACGGCTTCTCGATCGACGATCTGCGTGGCAAGGGCAAGGCCCCTTGGGATGGCGTGCGCAACTTCTCCGCGCGCAACAACATGGACGCGATGCGCGTGGGCGATCTGGTGCTGTTCTATCACTCGAGCTGCACACCGCCGGGCGCGGTGGGGATCGCTCGCGTGTGCCGCCTCGCCTACCCGGACCCCACCCAGTTCGATCCTCGAAGCCAGTACTTCGACGACAAGTCCACGCCCGAGGCGCCGCGCTGGCGGATGGTCGACGTCGAGTTCGTCTCAGAACTGCCGCACATGGTGACCCTCGAGAGCATGCGCGATGATCCTGAGCTCGCGCAGATGGCCGTGGTCCGGCCGGGGCGGCTGTCGGTGCAGCCGGTCAGTGCCGAACACTTCGCCCACGTCGTCCGCAAAGGTGGCGGCAAGCTGCCGCCTCCGGACAAAGTGCCGAGCTGAGGGTTCGAGCCTTCGTTCGACGACGCGCCGGCACGTGCGGTAGGCTGCGCCGCGATGGACCCGCTCGACCTCCGCTCCCCGCCACGTGAACGCATGGGTTGTTGGCGAGCCGCGCTCACCATCGTCATCGCGAGCGGCTGCAGCGACGGCGGCGACGCCACGCCCGACTCGACCGGCACCACGACGTCCGCGGGCTCGTCGGACGCGATGTCGACCGGCCCCGAGACGACGGCGGCTGACACGACGGCGGCTGACACGACGGCGGCCGAGACGACCGGGCCCGCGACGACCGGCCCCGAGACTCCCCTGCTGGACGAGTACCCGCTCGACGGCGACGACATGTTCCCCGAGGGGGTCGCCTTCGACCCGACCCAGGCCGCCTTCTTCGTCGGCAGCCTCACCGACGCTGGCATCACACGCGTCGACGCCGACGGCACGCCCTCGGTGTTCGTCGCGTCGGGACCGGAGCTGCGCGCATGCGCCGGCATGAAGATCGACGACGCCGCACGGCGCCTGTGGGTCTGCGGTAGCGACGACGCCGACAGCTCGCGGGTCTATGTCTACAGCCTCGAAGACGCCTCGCTGATCGAATCCTTCGACCTGAGCGTGCTCGTCGACACCGCATCGTGCAACGATCTCGCGCTCGACGAGGCCGGCGTCGCGTATGTGACCGATCCACCGTCGTCCGCGATCCACAGGCTCGCCATCGGCGGCGAGGCGGCCGTGTGGGCGACCGATCCCCAGTTCGATCCCGAGTTGATGGATCTCGGCCTCAATGGCATCGCGGTCACGCCCGATGGCACCGCGGTGATCGTGACCAAGTTCATCTCCAAGCGGCTGCTGCGGGTCGCGATCGACGACCCGACGCAGATCGTCGAGGTCGATCTCGGGGGCGAGGCGTTCGCGGGCGGGTCGCTCATCGCGGGCCCGGACGGCATCGTGTTCGCGGGCGATCTGCTCTACGTCGTGTTCGACGACGTCGTCGCCCAGGTCGTGCCCAACGCGGACTGGACCGCCGCCGACGTCTCGATTCTGACGCCGCCGACCACCGGCTTGTCGACCGCAACCGTCGCCCAGGGCGAGGTGTACGCGGTGAAGAGCGAGGTGACGGCGTTTGCCCTCGGCAGCGCACCGGATCTGCCATTTCGCATCGTCCGCGTGCCGACGCAGTGATGCGACGGCGCGGCTGGCCGACCTAAACCACCAGCTGCGTCAGCGACCGCTGGGGCAGCCGGGCATGGATCGTCAGCGGCTGTCGCGGATCCGTGGCCGCGCGCTCGAGCACGACCTCGCCCGCCCACACCGTGGCGATCGCAGCCTGCAACGGCCCGGCGACCATCGCCCAGCCGGCATCGTCGTTGCCGGCGCGGAGGCGGTCGAGCACGCGGATCTCGAGCCGCGTGGTGTCGAACGCGAGCACGCCCGCCAAGCGCGGGTCGACCTCCAGCAACCGAGCCGCGCGGATCAACCGACCGAGCGAGACCGCAACGCCCTCCACCGCATCGTCGGTGGCAACCCCACGTCGGCGATGATAGGCGAGCCCGACCGCGCCACGGCTGCGGTCGATCACGTACTGGCCCTCGTGGCACACCAGCAGCACGCCCGGGCCGCCCTGCACGTGCGCGTAGTCGGCGACGTCCACCAGCACATCGTCGGTGATCGCGTTGGTACGGATCCAGTCGTGGAACACCGGGATGTACACCTCTTGCGCAGGCGACTCGCCGCGCAGAGGCAACTTGAAGCTGTATTGAATGACGGCCATCGGCGGTCCTATTCGGCGGGCACGGCAACGGGCGCGGGACCGAGGTTTTGGCTGAGCCGTGCATCGCACGCGTAGGCTGCCTCGATGAACAACTGGGCCTCTTCGACCCAGTGATGGGCGTCCGACGCCGAAGCCGTGGTCAGATCGCGCTCGACGAGCCGAAACAGATAGTGGGCAAATTTCCCGCCGGCATACTTGTCGAAGAACAACTGCGTGTCGTAGTAGCGCGCGCGAAACTCCGCGACGATCTGGGCTGGGTCGTCCCCGATGTCGAATGTCTGGGCGCGGACCAGCCCCTTGGCAGCCAGCAACATCGCCGCAAGAGCGCCCTGCGCAGCACCCAGGACATCGCCGTTGTCGAGCTTCTCGGAGGCCTCGAAGGCCACGCGCTCGCCGTCCGAGAGCCCAAACTTCGCCACCGAAACGATCTCGCCGGCGCACTCGCCCACGCCGATGTCGCCGATCCCGTACTCCCGAGGATCGGCCCAGTCGTGATACAGCTCGCGCGCCTGAAGATAGGGCGGCACCTCCATCAGGTCAGCGAGCATGTCGCGGATCTTGGATTTTCCCACCCGCTTGATGAACGCCTGGAAGTGTTCGGCACCGTCGCGCTCGGTCACGAAGCGCTCGGTGATGCGGTCGACGACCTCCGGGATGCGCTTGGACGGCACCGCACCGATCGCGAGGCCGAACTTGCCGGCGTTCTCGCGCCATTGTCCTCCAAGTACCACCTGGAAGTGGGGCACGCGGCGGCCCTCGACGGTACGCTGGACGCCGAGGAAGCCCAGGTCGGCCACGTGGTGTTGGCCACACGAGTTGAAGCAGCCGCTGACCTTGATGCGCAGGCTGCCCAGCGCCTGATCATGGCCCGCCGAGCGCGAGGCCAACCGCGTCCGCAGCTCCCCCGCGAGGCCGCGCGAGGCGGAGATTCCGAGCTTGCAGGTGTCGGTGCCCGGGCACGACGTGACGTCGACAATGGTGCCCGCTCCCGACTCGCCCAGTCCGAGCGCGACGAGTCGGCGATGGATCGCGGGAACATCCTTGTCGGAGACCCAGCGCAACACGAGGTTTTGCTCGACGGTCAGCCGCATCGCGTCGCCCGTGAACTCGCGCGCAATGTCGGCGAGGCCGCGGGCCTGGTCGGGCGTGAAGTCGCCGAGCGGCATCGTCACGTCGACCACCGAGTAGCCGGGCTGGCGCTGCGGATGAACGTTGGTGGCGAACCACGCCTCGAAGGCCGGGTCTCCGGCTCTCCGGATCAGGCTCGAGGGCGGCAACAGCGGTTGGTCGTGGGCGGCGACGTCTGGGATCCACGACGTCCACCGATCCTCGGTCGGGATCTTGGCCTTCTCTTCGAGCACGATCCGGCGAAACTCGTCGATGCCAAGTTTCTTCACCAGGAACTTCAGCCGCGCGCGCGAGCGGTTGGCCTTCTCGCCGTGGCGGGCAAAGATCCGGCAGACCGCTTGCGACAGCGGGAGCAGCTCGGCCTCGGGCACGAAGCCATCGAGCAGCAACGCCTGGTGGGGCACCGCACCGAGTCCGCCGCCGACATAAAACTCGAATCCGCGCTGCTCGCCACCATCGACACCGGCGCGGGTCACCGCGACCAGGCCGATGTCGTGCATCAGCGCCAAGCCGCAGGCCTCGGCCGCGCACCCCGAGAACGCGATCTTGAACTTGCGTCCGAAGTCCTGCGTGTCGGGGTGACCCAGAAAATAGTAGGTCAGCGCCGCGGCATAGGGGGACACATCGAACGCCTCGGTCTTGCACACGCCCGCGAGCGGACACCCAGTCACGTTGCGCACCGAGTTGCCGCACGCCTCTCGCGTGGTGATGCCCACCGCGGCGAGTCGGCGGAACAGATCCGGCGTATCGTCGATGTGGATGAAGTGCAGCTGGATGTCCTGGCGCGTCGTGACGTGCAGGATCTCGTCGGAGTACTCCTCGGCGAGGTCCCCGAGTACGTCGAGTTGCTCTGCCGTCAGCGCGCCGAACGGGATCTTGATGCGCACCATGCCAGGCGCGTCCCACACGGTCTCGGGGCCCTTGGTGAGATCGCCGCACGGAAACGCGAGACTCTGGTCCTTCTCGCCGTCCCAGCGCTTGCCGTTGTCGTAGCGCTGACCGTACGCGCCTCGCCGCAGTCGCGTCTCCGCGAACAACTTGTCCTCGATCTTCCCCTCCTTGCGCAGCCGCAGCTGGGTCTCGAACACATCGAGTTCGTGTTCGAGCTCGGGGCTCGATTGTCCTGCTAGTCGTTCTTTCCAGCGCACGTCCATGACACTCGAGAGCCGTTCTCCCCGGAAGGGGTGAGGGATTTGTCCCAAACTCCACCCGGTTGTCAACCGAAGTTGGGCAAAATCGGCGAGAAAACCGGTTCTAGCGCCAGAATTCGGTGCTTCTTTTTATCCGGGCACTCGCCGTATTTTACTCTGGATCGGGGACCGCGGCGGCAGCGGCGAGCCAGGAGCGCCGGGTGTCCTCATCCACGCTTGCGTGGCGGAGCGAGGCCTGCGCGAGCGCCCGGAGCCGGTCGACGGACCAGCCGAACTGCGACGCGCAGCGCAGGTACTCGTCGACGAGGTCGACGCCGAACAGCGCCGGGTCATCGGTCGCCAGCGAGACCGCGACACCGGCGGCGATCAGCTGCGGCAACGGGTGGCGCGCGAGATCGGGGAACACCCCGAGCGCGACGTTGCTCGATGGGCACACCTCGAGTGGAATCTGGCGGCGCGCGAGCTCTTCGATCAGGCTCGGCTCCTCGATGGCGCGCACACCGTGTCCGATTCGGTCGGCACCGAGTCGGTCGATGGCGGCGCGCACGCTGCTGGCTCCGAGAAATTCACCCGCGTGCGGCAGGCTGCGCAGGCCGGCGGCGCGTGCCCGCGCGAACACGTCCACCATCGGCCCGAGCGGGTGATCCCCACCCTCGGGTCCGGCGAGGCCGAGCCCTGCGACGCCACCCGCGAGCCGCTGCCGCAATCGCAGCGCAAACCCCAGCGTGGGCTCGGCCTGATCGGCGTACGAACGCACGATGTCGAGCACGTAGAGGATCGACACGCCGATCGTCGCTGCAAGCTCGCGCCCCTGCATCAGGCCCTCCATGATGACCTCCTCGGACACCCCACGCACCGCATGCGTCATGGGAGTGAACGTCACTTCGGCATGAACGACGCCTTGGGCGCGCAGACGCTGTGCGAGCGCGACCACCACGTCGCGCAAATCGTCGACCGTCTGCAGGCAGCGGGACAGTGCGAGGTACACCCGGATGAAGCGACCAAAGTCCACGAACCGGAACGCCTCACGAACGCCTTGGGCCCCGGCCTCATCGCCCGGCAGCCGCACGCCGTGACGCGCCGCAAGCCGCAACGCGAGCTCGGGTGGGATCGAGCCCTCGAGATGCACGTGCAGTTCGGCCTTGGGCAGCGCCGTCACGAACGCACGCAGTGAATCCTCGGCGAGCACGTGGCGCGGCCGGAGGATATCAGCCCCCGGTGGCCCGGGGCCAGGCACTGCGATGCCTGACGACGTGGTACGCGGCCCGCCTGACGCTGCGCCTCAGCCGGCCGGCGAGGTGTAGTTCTCGCAGGCCTCGCCGATGACCCCGATCGCCTCTTCGAAAAAGGGACCGTAGTCGCCGCCGCAGATGGGCACGAGAAAGCCGTTTTCGCCCCACAGCGCCGTGAACGCGGCCACCTCGACGGACGCGCCGCCGCACGCACTGCCCGGTACATCGATGATCGAGACCACGACCACGTTCTCGGGATAGCCGAGCTTGGCCTCGACGACGTCGTCGTACCATTCCATCGGGATTCCCGGCGAGTTGTCGTACTCGTCACCGATGATCACGATCACCAGCAGCGAATCCTCGCGGATGAAGCCTTCGTTGCACTGACCTGGTCCGCCGTCGAGGCCCTGCGCGGCCTCGACCATCGCCTGCATCGGGCGCTCGTTGCCGTCGCCGGACACCCCAACGCTCGCGGCACAGCTGAACGACTCGACCAGGTCGTCGTTCTCGGTCATGAAGTTGTAGCCGTCGGCGTACGGGCCACACGCCATGTTGCTCGAGGACACGCCGCCGGTCTCGACCACCAACGAAGAGAGTTGGGAGCACTCGGGCGAATTGAACTGGTAGACGTCGGTCGTGACCACGCCGACCTGGTACGAGTCGGCGGTGTCCAGCGTGTCCTGGATTCCGCTGATGAACGCGGGAAAGTTGGCGACCAGGTTGAGCTGGTAGGCGGCCATGCTGCTGGAGTCGTCGATCACGAACAGAAAATCGACGTTGCGGCAGCCTTCGCGCGCGGGAGGTAGATCGCCCACGCTGCCGACGTCGAAGATCGGGGCGGGGCTGGTCTCGTCGCCAGAGTCCACCCCGGAACTGCTCGATGGGCCACCGCTGGTCGAATCGGCCGAACTCGCGCTGCTCCCCGAAGAGCTACCCGTGGTGCTCGTGGAGCCAGACGCCGAGGTCTGCGCTGCCGTGGACTCGCCGCTGGACTCCGCAGCCCCGTCGAGTTTTTCCGCACCACAAGCCGCAATGACGGAAGCAAAGCCCACCAGGAGGCGCGACCGCTGAAACGGAGGATGCATCGTTACCTCATACTCCTTGCCCACTCGCGCGAGAACCCCCGCGCGCCCGCGGATCAGGAGTCCGCCGAGATGCATGGTCGGCGCCCGCCGCGTCCTTCAGCACGCCGGCCAAGCCGGCCGCCTCGACACCCACGGGTGCCCCGGCATCCGGTAGCTCCCCATGACGCCACGGGCGCCTCGGTGCTGGATTTCACACATCTGGGGTACGGCGTCGGTCCCGATGGGAGTGCTATATCGCGGGCGCCTAGCTTCGGCTTCGGCAGTCACACCTCTTACTAGAATTCGAAAAGGGCTCGCTCATGCCACGCCATCAGGTTCGCTCCGGTCCCGCACTCCTGCTCACGATCGTCAGCAGCATGGCCTGCGCCGACGATACCACCGCAACCAGCCAAGAGGCCTCCACCGGCGGCACCAGCGACTCCGCGGATACGAGCACCTCGGGTGACCCGAGCACGACCGCAAGCAGTTCGTCGGCCGATGGCTCCTCGACGAGCACGGGCAACCCCGACACCAGCGGTGAGACCACCGCGGCGAGCACCGAGTCCTCGGGCTCGACCGATCCGACCACCGACACCGGTTCGTCGGGCGTAGGCCCCGAGTCTTCGAGCGGCTCCTCGGGTGAGTCCTCCTCGGACACCGGCTCCGAGTCCACCGGGTCCAGCGCGATCGTCTGCCCAGCCGGCGACTTCGGTGCGCTGCTGCCCGCGGTCATCATGGGTTCGACGGTTGGTCAGGACAGCGAGTTTTCGAGTGCGTGTGGCGGCGGTGGTGCCCCGGACATCGCGTACACGTTCACCGCGCCCGCCGACGGCCCCTACACCTTCGACACCTTCGGCTCCGCGCTCGATACGGTGCTCTCCGTCCGAGATGGGCTGTGTGAAGGCACCGTGCTCGACTGCAACGACAACGGAATCGGCCAGCAATCGCTGGTCTCCGTCGACTTGGTCGCCGACCAGACGGTCACGGTCGTGGTCGACGGATTCGCGCTGCAGGGCGACGATTTCACGGTCACGGTCACGGCCGGCCAGGTCGATTGCCCCCGCGCCGACCTGGGCTCGACCGTGCCACAGACGGTCTCCGACAACAGTGCGATCGGCATCGACGAGTTCGCGCCAAGCTGCGGCGGCACTGCCAACGACGTCGGCTACCTGTTCACCGCACCAGCGGCGGGCGACTACACCTTCGACACCATCGGCTCGGGTTTCGACACCGTACTCGCCGTGTACGACGCCGCGTGCATGGGCAACGAACTGGGCTGCAGCAACAACTTTCCCGGGGCTGGCGGTGGCGCATCGGGGCTCGTGGTCCCGCTGCTGCAGGACCAGCAGGTCACCGTCGTGGTCGATGGCGCCCTGGATGCGCAGGGCCTGTTCGACCTGTCGATCGGCGTGCTCGCAGGCAGCTGCCCCGACGCCGACCTCGGCAACGCGGTGCCGCAAGCGACCGCCGGCTCCACGGCGCCTGCGGACAACACCTTGGGTGGCAGCTGCGGCGGCGCCTTCGGCGTCGACCAGACGTTCACGTTCACCGCAACGGCCGCGGGCTTGTACACGTTCGACACCGCGGGCTCGGACTACGACACCGTGGTCTACGTCCGCGATGGTGCCTGCGACGGCGTGGAGCTCGGATGCAACAATGACGGAGTTGGCCAGACCTCCTTGCTCGCGGTGCCGCTCGAGGCCAACCAAGACGTGGTCGTGGTGCTCGACGGACAAGGTGCAGGCGGCAACTACCAGCTCGCGATCGACACCTTGTCGTGCCCCGGACCGGCCCTGGCGGGGCCCTTGCCGCTGGCCCAGATCGGCTCCACCGCGGGCCTGCCCAATGTGCTGCTACCCCCGTGCTCGCCGTCGAGCACCGCACCCGAGGCGACCTACACGTTCACGGCGCCCGCGGACGGCAACTACATCTTCGACACCGAAGGGTCGGCCTTCGACACGGTGCTGTACCTCTACGACGGCGCCCAGTGTGGTGGGACGTCGCCGGGGTGCGACGACGACGGCGGAGTTGGCGTTGGCGCGTCGCGACTCGAGCACGTCATGCTGACCGGCGAGACGGTCACCGTGGTGGTCGACGGCTATCTGGCCAACGCCGGCAACTTCACGCTCAACGTCAGCACCGAGCAGCCGCCGATGTGTACCGTCGATGAGGACCTCGGCATGCTCGCGGTACCGATCGCCGACGCTGGCGTCACGGCCGGCGCCAGCGAGATTGCAGTGCCCTGTGGGCTCGAGGGCGGTGCCCCGGAGTACGTCTACACCTGGACCGCGCCAGCCGCCGGGAGCTACCAGCTCGACACCAATGGCTCGGCCTTCGACACCGTGCTGCACGTCTACAACGGAGCGACCTGTGGTTTCGACTTCCTCGGCTGCAACGACGACGGCGGCGACGGCCTCCAGTCGTTGCTCGACGTGGTGCTCGCCGCCGGGCAACAGATCACGATCGTGGTGGACGGCTACAACGCCAACGCCGGCGCCTTCGACTTCAACATCACGGCGAACTAGGCTCAGACCGAAGCCAGCACTGCGTGGTGACCAGGGCCCCTGTGGGGCCTCACCACCGGTGCCCGCCGAATCGACCGCCGTAGACCAAACCACCGGCGCGAGCGCCGAACCACGGCGCCAACGCGATCCCGCGCTGCCAACGGCGGTGCTTCTCGCGGCGATGCAGGCCGATTCCGAGCAGCACTGCGCCGCTGATCGCCATCAGACTGCCGTAGCTCACGCGGACGATACCGAGGTTGCGCAGGCCCTTGCACTGCTCGACCGTGGGCGCCGCATCGAGGGCCGCCCAGCGCTCGGCACAGTGGCCAGGCGCGCTCAACCATACCGTCGCGGCTGCCGAACCCGCCGCGATCAAACCGATGGGTACGAGGACCGAGCCGGCGACGATGTCGTCATGCCCGTCCTTGGGTTCGGGCGCGCGCGTACGGTCCATGTCCCAGTAGCCGCCGACGACGCTCGGATGCGGCTCGGTCACGCGACGCGGTCGCGGTGGCATCGGCATGCTCTTGGGGTGCTTGGGGTTCCACTGCGACTCACCTGCATCGGCGGGCGTCGCTGCCGAGTCATCCGCCGGCTGGGCCTCGGCGACGGGCTCGGACGCCGGTTCGTCGGTCGAGAGCGAGGCCCCAGTGCCATCGGCCTCGACGACCTCGCGGTGCTCGGGCTCCGAGGCTTCGCGCGGCGCCGCCGGTGCGAACATCAGGCACAACGCGGTGACGATCGCGGTCATCATGCGCCCTCGACGGTCCCAGGGCCCACGCTGGACCCACTGTCGTCGCGACTGACCGGCATTGGCCCGCGCGAGCGTACTGGATTCGCCGGCGACGTGCGCAGGCGTTGCGCCCGCCTTGCGCGGACGTCCGATGAACCCATGTTCCCCTAGACCTTCGCGCTGTTGCTCTCACGTCAGCACCAGGGACGACACCATGCCCGCATTCAGCCCCGAGACCGCCACCGTCAAGACACGTCATGCGCTCGCTCACGCGCAGGCGATGGCCAAGGAACTCGCGCACCCTGAGCTCACCAGCATCCACCTGCTTGCAGCGTGCGTGCAGCAAGACGGCGGGCTGGTGGCGCCGCTGCTCGAGCGTGCCGGGGTCCATGGCGCCGCGGTGCAACGCGCGTTGTCGAGTCAGCTCGCCAAGTTCCCAAGCTCGCAGGGTGCTGACCTGCGGGTCGCCACGGAACTCAGTGACCTGCTCGACCTCGCGGCCGGCGAGGCCGAAGCGCTGCACGACAAGTTCATCAGCACCGAGCACATCGTGCTGGCGCTGCTCGCCGATGGCGCTACGCGCAAGCGTATTCGTGCGGCGGCGGTGTTGCGCGAGCTCGGAGCGACCCGCGAGCTCGTGCTGTCCGCGCTGCGAGACATCCGCGGAACGCAGAGCGTCGACACCGCCGAGCCCGAGAGCAAGTACGAAGCCCTCGCCAAGTACTCGCGCGATCTGACCGGCATGGCTCGCCAGGAGAAACTCGATCCGGTGATCGGCCGCGACGTCGAGATC
The DNA here is from genome assembly GCA_947492135.1 of Deltaproteobacteria bacterium. Classification (GTDB taxonomy): domain Bacteria; phylum Myxococcota_A; class Polyangia; order Nannocystales; family Nannocystaceae; genus Xiheibacterium. The sequence goes on from CANLQR010000094.1 coordinate 15,475, forward strand.
CGCCGGACGCTACAGGTGCTTTCGCGCCGGACCAAGAACAATCCGGTTCTGATCGGCGATCCCGGCGTCGGCAAGACCGCGATCGCCGAAGGAATCGCCCAGCGCATCGCCTCGGGCGATGTACCCGAGAGCCTGCGAGACAAGCGACTACTCCAGCTCGACCTCGCAGCGCTGGTCGCCGGGGCCAAGTTCCGCGGGGAATTCGAGGAGCGGCTCAAGGCCGTGCTCGCCGAGGTCGAGAGCGCTCAGGGCGGCATCATCCTGTTCATCGACGAGCTCCACACCCTCGTCGGTGCGGGTGCAGGCGAAGGCGCCCAAGACGCCGCGAACATGCTCAAGCCGGCTCTGGCGCGCGGCGAGCTGCGTTGCATCGGGGCCACGACGCTCGACGAGTTCCGCAAGCACATCGAGAAAGACAAGGCGCTCGAGCGCCGCTTCCAACCCGTACTCATCGAGGAGCCCTCGGTCGAGGACACCGTCGCGATCCTCCGCGGCATCTCCCCGCGCTTCGAGGCCCATCACGGCGTGCGTATCCAAGACGCGGCGCTGGTCGCAGCCGCGCGGCTATCGCATCGCTACATCCAGAACCGTTACCTTCCGGACAAGGCGATCGATCTCGTCGACGAAGCCGCGGCGAAGCTCAAGATGGAGGTCGAGAGCGTGCCGCTGCCGATCGACGAGCGCGAGCGGCGGATCATGCGGCTGCAGATCGAGAAGCGCGCGCTGGCTCGCGAGAGCCAAACTGCAGCGGTGTCGAACCGACTCGCCGAGGTCGAGGGCGAGCTCGCAACCCTGACCGAAGAGGTGTCCGCGATGCGCTCGCGGTGGTCGACCGAGCGTGACCGCATCGCCGAGATCAAGGCACTGTCGGAACAGATCGAGAATGTACGGGCCCAGGCCGCCAAGGCCGAGCGTGGCGGCGATCTGAACCGGGCGGCCGAGCTGACGTACGGCACGCTGCGCGAGCTCGAGCGCAGTCGCGAGCATGCCCGCGACGTCCTCAAGGCCGCAGTCACCGAGGGCTCGTTCCTCCGCGAAGAGGTTACCGACGAGGACATCGCGGGGATCGTCGCCAAGTGGACTGGCATCCCGGTGGCTCGCATGCTCGAGGCCGAGCAAAGCCGCCTGCTGCAGATGGAAGCTCGACTCCACACCCGCGTCGTGGGTCAAGACGAGGCCGTGACCCGGGTCGCCGCCGCCGTCCGCCAGGCGCGGACAGGGCTGGGCGATCCCAACCGACCGGTCGGCGCATTCTTGTTCCTGGGTCCGACCGGCGTGGGCAAGACCGAGCTGGCCAAGGCGCTCGCCGAGTTCTTGTTCGACGACGAGCGCCACGTCGTGCGCATCGACATGAGCGAGTACATGGAGAAGTTCGCCGTCTCCAGGCTCATCGGCGCGCCGCCGGGCTATGTCGGCTACGACGAGGGCGGGCAGCTCACCGAGGCCGTGCGTCGCCGGCCCTACTCTGTGGTGCTTTTGGATGAAATCGAAAAGGCCCATCCCGATGTCTTCAACATCCTGCTGCAGCTGCTCGATGATGGTCGACTCACCGACAGCCAGGGGCGCACCGTCGACTTTCGCAACTGCATCGTGTTGATGACGAGCAACCTCGGAAGCGATCGCATGACGCCAGGCATGAGCGAGCCCGACGCGGTGCGCGTGCGCGAACAGTCGCTGCGCAGCCACTTTCGACCCGAGTTCCTCAACCGGCTCGATGGCGTGCTCCAGTTTCGCGCGCTTGGAGCCGAACAGATGGCCGCGGTGCTCGACATCCAGATCGAGCGGCTACGGCCCCGACTCGCGCAGCGCGATCTCCAGCTGGAGGTGACGGCCGCCGCGCGCTCGCGCCTGGCTTCGCGCGGGTATGATCCCGAGTACGGCGCTCGGCCCCTGCGGCGGCTGGTTCAGCAGAGCATCATCGATCCGCTCTCGAAGGCCATCCTCGAGGGATCGATCAGGGCCGGGGACACAGTGCGGGTGGACGTGGGCGAGGGCGACGGTGACGACGCGACCGCCGGGGTGGAGATCCGAGGGGTCTCGCCCCAGGCGCTCCCAGCGACCCCAGCGACCCCAGCGACCCAGTAAGTAGCCCGGCCCAGCGACTGCGCGTCCGTACAGAGGCGCGCGCCGACGGCAGATAGGCTAGACTCCGAGATCAGCGACGGGCGATACGGCCGTGCGCCAGCGCGATGAACGACTCGGTCAAGATGTTCTTCATTGCGCTGGTGACGACTGTGGCGTCACAGCTGCTGCTTGGGCCCTACTTGCTGAAGCTGCAAGGCGTGGTGCCGATCGCAGCGACGACCGTGACGCCCAAGGTCGAGCAAGGCACGGCCGCACCCGTCGCCCCGGCGGACGCAAAGCTCGCAGCCCCGAATCTCGAGGGCATCCCGATCGCCGAGGCCCGCGAACGCTGGCGCGCCAAAGGCATCGAGATCATCGAGGAGGGCGAGCGTGACGGCTCCGGCGCCGAGCCCGGCACGATCGTGCAACAGCGCCCCGCCGCCGGCGCGGAGCTCGCGAGCAAGGAAGTCCGCGTCATCGTCGCCCGCACCAGCGAGGTGCAAGCGGTGCCCGACGTGACCGGCAAGGGTATCGACGAAGCGCGCAAGGCCCTGGAGAGTGCTGGCTTCGAGGTCGGCGACCCGACCCCGGAGGCCTCGGACAAGCCGCCGAACACGGTGCTTCGCCAGACCCCGAGCTCGAGTGAACCCGCGAAGCAGGGCTCGATCGTGCGGCTCGTGGTCGCGGAGCCTGCGGGGATCGAGGTGCCGAAGTTCACCGGCCTGTTTCTGGGTAAGGCCAAGCTGGCGATCGAGGAAGCCGGGCTGACCGTCGGTGCGGTCCGCCGAGTCGAACACGCCGAGCGTGGCGCGGGCTATGTACTCAAGCAGACCCCGGTCGCTGGCGAGAAGGTACCGCCTGGCACCTCGGTCGAGCTCGTTGCCGTCGCTCCGAACTAGAACTAGCTCGGCGTCGGCCCGCCGGGTGGGTCCGCGGGCTTGGCCGCCCGCCGCGCCCGCACGAACTCCACGACGGCCGGCAACGCCGAGACCACGATGATCGCGAGGATCACATACGTGAAGTTCTTGCGCACGAACGGCAGGCCGCCGAACTGGTGCCCGAGCATGAGGAACGACCAGACCCACGCGAGCGCCCCGACCACATTGTAGGTCGCAAAGCGCGGGTAGCTCATCTTGCCGATGCCCGCGACGAACGGCGCGAACGTCCGAAAAATCGGCATGAACCGCGCCAAGATGATGGTCTTGCCGCCGTGGCGCTCGTAGAACCCATGCGCTCGCATCAAGTGCTGCTTGTTCAGCAGGCGCGAGGTGTCACTGGCGAACACCTTGGGTCCGAGCTTGCGGCCGATGGCGTAGTTGACAGCGTCACCGATGATCGCCGCCACCGTGAGCAGGATGCCAACCAGCCAAACGTTGATCGGCGAGGCCTCGGTTGCGGCGAGCGCCCCTACCGTGAACAGCAACGAATCCCCAGGGAGAAACGGCATGACGACCAGGCCGGTCTCCGCGAACACGATCGCGAACAACAACACGTAAAGCCACCCGCCGAACTGGGTAGCCCAGTCGTTCAGATGGCAATCGAGATGAAGCAGAATGTCGATGAGGTTGGACAAAGGGTGGCCTTCGGCGGCCGGACCCTAGCACCCTACTCCACCGGCGTGAACCCGACGATCTGTGCGGTGGTGGTCGGCACCGCAAAGCCGGCCGTCCCCCCCGGGGGAGCCGCGGTGTTGTTGTCGCAAGGCACCGAGCCGCCGTTGCCGCCGGTGATGCCACAGGCCCCGCTCGCACAGGCCGGGTCGCCGACCTGCGTCACGGACGACAGCGTCAACGCCGGCGAGTACCCCGCCCCGAAGTCGAGCCCGGGTGGAGTGGCACCGGTGGTGAAGTTGAAGCCACTGTTCGAGTCAGCGACCAACCGCAGCGTGATCTCGTAGGTCGAACCCAGATCGAAGTGCCAGGTGTCGTTCGCAGCATCGTAGAAGTCTTCGTTGCACTCACCGCTGCCCGGCTCGAACACGGTGTACGTGATGTTGTAGACCTCCACGCCCTCCACGACGACCGCCGTTCCGCTGCTGCTATCCGCGACGCCTGTCACGAAGATTCGCGGCGCGCGAACCGGCCGCGCGAGCTTCGAGAAGGTACGGGTCTCCTCGATTGGATTCGCACCCGCGTACGGAACCACGGTCCGCGTGCGCACGATGTCAGACAGGGCTAGCCGAAGGTAGCTGCCGTCGCCGGTGAAGCCGGCGCCGGCCACAGCGTCGGCCCCCGAAAACTTCGGCGCCCCGTCGGGGATGTTGAAGCCCTCATGAGTGTTGCCCGAGCGGTGGTCATCGACCAGCAGGTACAAGCTGCTGTGAAATACGTTCGCGGGGTCGCGGCCATCGATGGTCTCGTCAGCCGCACTGCCGCTGATGAGCGCGATGAGAAACTGGTCGAGCTCGTCGTTGGCGGTCCCGTTGGAAACCGCGGTGAAGTCGTCGATACGATTGTTGGCGGTCACCGCGGGCGCGAACACGAACACGTCACCGCGATTGCCCGCCGCGACCGTGCAGTTGGTCCCCGTGCCCTCGCAGGCGGGGAACCGTGCCACGGCCTGCGCATTGCCGC
>CANLQR010000095.1 GCA_947492135.1 Deltaproteobacteria bacterium
CGGGACTGCTGCTGTTGGGGATCTTCTGTGGTGTCGCGATCGCAGCCGACCAGCACGCGCATGGGTTGGTCACTGCCGATCCGGGAAAGGTCGACCGCTACGGCGACCGATTCCTCGCCGCGATGGCGGGCGTGACGGTGATGATCCCCGCGCTGGTGCTGTCGTTGTCCCGCGGGGCGCTCGTGGCGTTCATCCTGCTGGCGCCGGTCGCCGCATGGCTCGCGATGCGCCGCCAGGGCGCGGGGCGTCGTGCCCGGCGACGACGAGCCGAACGACTCTCGCCCGCACGCATCATGGTGCTGGTGGGCGCGACCTGCCTGTTCTTGCTGGTGGTGAAGCACGGGGCCTGGCGCGAGCTGGCGACGCTGTCCTCGGTCGCCGAGTCGTGGGGCGAGACCGACCACAAGCTCGGCACCGCGAGAAAAACCCTGGAGTTGCTGGAGTTGTCACCGACTCTGGGGATCGGTCGGGGTGCGTTCATCGATCTGTTTCCTGCGCTGCGATCAGACTCGACCCACGTGTTGGCGACACACCTCGAGTGCGCACCGGTGGCAATGCTCGTCGAGTGGGGCCCGTACTTCGGCGGAACCCTGCTGCTGGGCACCGCGGCCTGGTGGTGCGCGGCGATGCTCGGAGGCTCGACCCGCACCGACCGCAGCGCGCGGCGGATCGTGTTGCTCGGGCTGCTCGCGGTGGCGTTGCAAAACACGGTCGACTTTTCGTTCGAGTTTCTCGGCGTCGCGGCTCCGGCGGTCGCGTTGGCCGGTGCACTTTCGCCAGGGCCATCGGTCGGACTGGCACCGCGCCGGGCGGGGATCCTCGGCGGGCTCGTGCTGTTGGGCGCGATCGTCCTGGCGGTGTTGTCGCGGCCGGGTAGCCAGCTGCTGCGCGAGCAGAACAACGCGGGCATCGTCGCGGGCACACGTGACGCCACGCTCGAGCTGATTCGCCGTCCACTCGACGGCCGTCTTCACGGCGTGCTCGCACGCGAGGCTGCCAAGCGATCGGACTGGGAGGCCGCGATCGCGCGGGCCAAGGTCGCCGTGGAACTGCGCCCTGGCAGCGTCGATCCGTGGCTGATCCAGGGCATTGGGCTGCGCCAACTGGGCCGCACCGACGAGGGTGACCAGGCGATCGCGCAGGGCCTGTCTCGCCTGCACGATCCGCCCGATGAGCCGCTGGTCTCGTGGCTGTTGCGTGAGTACCCACGAGCGGAGGACTTGGCCGCGCTGACCCCTGCCCAACCGCGCCCATGGCGATTGCTCGTCGATGCCCTCGTCCCGGTTGCGCCGCAACACGCCGATGCCATGGCCGCGGCGCGGGCGCGCAGCGTCCCCACCGATCCCGAGCCGCTGCGGATCCGGTTTGCGCTCGCGCTGAACTCGAGAAACCCCGGACTCGCGCTGCACCACGCGCGCATGCTTCGTCAGCTCGATCGCAAAGCCGTTGCCTCGCACCTCGCCGTGGCCAAGGCGTACCAGGCGATGGGCCCCGAGCGTCTCCACGACGCACGCGATACGTTGCTAACGGCGATCGCCGACGAGGCCTTCGCCGACCTCGCCGAGCGCGGTCTGCTCGAACAAGAGTTGCTCGCGGTGCTGCTCGACCTCGGCGACGACGAATCGCTGGCAAAGGCGCGCAAGCTCGTGCCGGATCTGTTATCGCGACCGGCGAGTCGCGGAGTGCGACGACGCAACGAGGAACTCGCGGGTCAGTTGGAGCGGTAGCCGTTCGGGCTAGCGTATCCTCAGGGCAGGCAGTTCGACGCGTCGAGCTCGTGGCCGATCAACATCTCGATCTCGGACTGGTTCTCGTCGGCGTACATCAACGCCTCGATTTCTTCATCGTAGATCCCGAGGTTTGGATGAAGATCGGCCGCGTAGATCTTGAGAAAGTGCAGCCGCAGCCACTGGATCTTGATCATCTCGACGTAGTCCGGATCACCCTGGATCTGAGCGTACACGTCGGGGTACTGGGTGCGCGCGAGCTTGAGATACAGCTCGAGGTAGTACATGAACGCAACTGCACCATCGCGACCGGAAATCCCGAAAGGGATGTACTCGCCGACCACGCCGATCGCAGCCATGCCATTGATGTAGCAGTTCATCTCATCGAGCAGCTCGTAGAACCCGTAGGTACCCTGGTCCCCGGTGAAGTAGAGATCGCTGTACAGGTTGGTCGCACTGCCCTCGATCATTCCGTAGATCTCACCGCGATCGAAGCCGTGGAGCTTGGGCGGGAAGAACTGCAGGTCGTCGCGCAGAAAGTAGGCAAACTCGTCGACCGTGGCGTGGCTGTACTCCCAGCCATGCGTGCCCTCATGGGCCTCGGTCATCAGGCCATCCATCAGCGAGGCGAAGCTCGAGGTGTCGGTGAAGGCACCGAAGTAGGGGTCGTTTTGCTGGTCGAGCAGGAGGTCTCGGCCGGCCGGCCAACGCCGACCGAGGACCTCGAAGATGGTCTCGGCCCAGTTCTGGGACGAGTAGCCGTCCTCGACGTCGTCGAGGGTGGCCTCGGGATTGATGGGCTCGCAGTAGCAATTCTCGGGGCACTCGACACCAGCCGTGCCGTCACCGGCAGACGGGTCGCCGTCGTCGTGGGCGGTGTCGGTGTGGCCGCTGCCTGCCCCGGTGGAACCGGTGCTGGTGTCCTCGACACTGTCGTCATCGCCCTGGTCATCGTCCGCGACGGTGGCGTTGATGGTCTCGCCACCGTCGAGTCCACCGCTGTCGCCACCGCCATCCTCGGCGCTGGGACCCGCCGACATCCCGGCCCAGACGCCAGCTGCGTCGTCGCGACTCGACGCACACGCGAGCAGCAGAGCGACGGACAGGAGACTGGGAGCGAGGTGCCGCATGACGCGGCGCCGATGAGCACGAGACGTGCCAAGCGATCTGCACGGGCACTTCGTGGCGACAATGGCCTCAAAGCGCGTCCGCGAGGCGCAATCAGCCCAAGGGGAAGCCAGCGTCGTTGGGCAAGCTGCGCAGCGCGGCGAAGGTGCGATACGGTCGCCAGCGATGGATCCCCTGGGCGATCACGATCAGCGCGTGCGGGCGGCGACCGCTGCCCGCAGGGAGGCCTATGGCCGGCTCGGCAAAGTCGATGCCACCGTGCTCACGCCTTTGCTCGGACCCGCCGTGCTTGGCGGATCGCGCTGGCCGAGCCGGCCCGCGTGGCGTGTGATCCACCGCGACGGCCGCACCGCCATCGCGAGCGACGCGCTGTCCGATCCGTGGATCGACGAATACGGCATCGGCTTCGGTCTCGAGTTCTGGATCGAGGCGGACCTCGAGATCCCGGTGGTCGCCGGGAGCTGGCTGCTGGGCGCGATCCAGGAGGTCTGCTCCACTGCCGCTGGCCACGCCCGGGTGCGCACGTTGATGGACGACCTCGGAACCATTTCCATCGAGATCGCGGGTCGACAGTTCCCACCCGCCCTGCGCAACGAACACGGTCGCGTCGGCGTGCTGCTCGGTGTACCGAGCACGCTGCCGCAGTGGCTCACGCTGCCCGAAGGCCGCGCGCGTTTGGTTCCGATCACGGTGTTGACGACCGCCGAACTCGCTCACGTCGTGACCCACGGCGACGCCGGTCGCGTCGAACTCGCCCGACGACTTGCAGCGTCACCCTCGGGCATCGGGTCCAACCCGCTGCGCCCGAGCGTGATCTGAGAACCTGCGAGCCCGCCCTACCGGGTCGGCTTGCGGGGTCGCAGGATCCCGTAGGCGTCGAGCCGCGCGAGCAGAGTATTGCGCGAGATCCCCAGCACTCGGGCCGCACGGGTCTGGTTTCCTGCGCACTTTTCGAGCGCATCGAGGATCTTCTGCCGCTCGGGATCCGCATCCGGGTCCGAGCTTTCACTTGGGCGCCCAGCGCCGATCGACCCCGACGAAGGCGGCAGGTGCTCGAGCGTGATTTCGTCGTCGGTGCACAGCAGCACCGCACGCTCCATGGTGTTCTGCAGCTCGCGGATGTTGCCGGGCCAGAAGTGGCTCTTGAGCCACCCCAGCGCCTCGGGCGCGAGCGTCGGCACCGGCGTCCGCTCGGCGCGCCCGCTGGCATCGTCGACGAAGCGGCGCGCGAGTTCTTCGATCTCTCCGACGCGCTGACGCAACGGCGGGATCACCAGCGCGATCCCGTTGAGCCGGTAGAACAGGTCCGCACGGAAGGATCCCCCGTGCACGGCCTCACCGAGATCGCGGTTGGTCGCCGCGATGAACCGGATGTCGAACGCACGCGACTTGAGTCCGCCCACCCGGCGAACCTGGCGCTCCTCGAGCACGCGCAACAGCTTGACCTGGACGCTCATCGGCAGATCGCCGACCTCGTCGAGAAACACGGTGCCGCCATCGGCGGCCTCGAGCAGGCCCTGCTTGGCCTCGACAGCCCCGGTGAACGACCCGCGTTCGTGGCCGAACAACTCGCTTTCGAGGAGCTGTTCTGACAACGCGCCACAGTTGAGGGCAAGAAACGGCTTTTCCGTCCGCGGCGACATCGCATGGATGCGCCGCGCCAACACGTCCTTGCCGACACCGGTCTCGCCGAGCAACAACACGCTGATGGTGCTCTTGGCGACGCGCTCGGCGAGCGCATAGATCCCGGTCATCGTGCGGTCTTCGATGACGATGCCACCGCCCTGCCCGCGCGCGGCCTGGGCGTTCTCCAGCTCGAAGGGCGACTGCAGCATCAGCAGCGCCGAGCCGACCTCGAAGGTCTCACCGGGAGAGATCTGAACCTTCTGTCCAGCCGTGAGCGCCTTGCCCCGAACCCGGGTGCCGTTGCTGCTGCCGGCATCGGACACCGTCACGGGTTTGCCCTTCTCGAAGAAGAGGTGCGCGTGCTCGCGCGACACCGACGGATCGTCGATTCGCAACTCGACGTCGTCGCCGCGGCCGATCCGAATCTGCCCCTGCTCGGGCATCGCGTGGGTGCTGACGCGGTCACCCGCGATGACGAGCATGCGTCGGGTGGCGAGGTCGGTGCGCGGTGCCACCGGCATCGTACTGGGAACTTCGACCCTACGAGGTCGACCCAGCGGGCTGCCGTGGCTTGGATCGTTCGGATCGCTCATGCGCAGGACTGGAGCGGAGGATAACCCGAGTGCGTCGTCGGCGTCCCGCCGCGCGGTAAGCGCGTCGCCGACGCGAGGGGTCCGGGTCGGGTCCGGGTTGGTTCGGGCACACCATGCTGCGGCCGCCGGGGCCAGCCCGTAGCGGCCGCAGGTGTACTATCCGCTGATGCCCTTGTGGTGCCGTGGTCGTGCAGTGCTCGGGCTTGCCGCCGGCGCCTGCAGTCCCGACATTCGCAACGATCTGGTCTTCGATCCGTCGACGAGCTCGACGACCGAGCCGTTGCCAGCGGAGACGACCACGGGGCCCGTCGATCCGACGACCTCGACCGGCTCGACCGGCTCGACCGGGGAGATCGCGGACACCTCGACATCGACGACCGCCCCAGCCGAGTCGTCGAACTCGACAGCGCCGGCCGAGGAATCGAGCTCGACCACGAGCGACGAACCAGCCGTCTGTGGCAACGCCGTCCACGAGCCAGGCGAGTCGTGCGACGACGGCAACGACGTCAACAACGATGGCTGCAGCAACGACTGCGGCACCCCCGGTAATGGCGTGTGGAGCACCTTCTACGCCGGCTTCATGGGGGTGGACGACACCGCACAAGGCGTAGCGATCGATGGTTCCGGCAACATCGTGTTGGTCGGCATCACCGGGCCCGACGTGCGGATCGCGAAGTACGATCCCGCGGGTGGCCAGCTCTGGCAGGTCCTCTACGATGCGGGCCTGTTGCTGAGCGACTTCGCCTATGACGTTGCCATCGATTCGAACGACGAGATCGTGGTCACCGGCAGCATCTACGTCGACACCTACGATCTGTGGCTGGCGAAGTACGACGAAGACGGGGTCCAGCAGTGGTCGGAGACCCACCCAGGCCCGGTGGCGAGCACCGACCGCGGCTTTGCGTTGCAGATCGACGACGCCGACGACATCTATGTCGGTGGCTACGAGATCGTTTCTGGCCAGGGACGCAACGCGTGGCTGGGAAAGTACACCCCGCAGGGCAACCTGATCTGGTCGCAGAGTCATGACGGCATCGCCACCGATGGTGACGAGCTGGCGTCGATCGACTTCGACGTCGATGGCAACATCGTCGCGGCCGGCGTCACCGCGATCGAGGGCGAGGACAACAACATCCTGCTCACGAAGTGGGACCCCGACGGCAACCCGATCTGGATCCTCGACTATGATGGCCCCAACGGCACCAACGATAGAGCGCTCGGGATCGGAGCCACGCCCGACGGCGGGATGATCGTCGTCGGTGCCACCCAGGCCTTCGTCAACGTGCTGGGCAACCCGGTCTGGGACATGTGGATCGGCAAGTTCGATGGCGATGGCGGCCTCGAGTGGGAGCAGCTCATCGACGGCCCGCTCGTCGGCGAAGACATCGCCGAGGAGGTCGAGGTCGACTCGCTGGGGAACTTCATCGTCGTGGGCACGCTCGCGGTCGACGAGGACGTCCCCAACACGGTGATCAACGGCCAACCGCCCCAGAGGCGGGGCTGGGTGCGCAAGTACGACCCCGAGGCGAACGAACTATGGACCTACGACTTCGGCCCGCAGAACCGTTGGACGTGGGCGTTCGACCTCGGGCTCGAGGCCGACGACGACATCTTCGTCGCCGGACAGAACACCCAGGTCGATGCCCAAGCCGACCCTGACATGTTCCTGCTCAAGCTCTCCCCATGAGCCGTTCGCCTGGTGCGACCAATCTGGCCCGCCGCTTCGACGAGGTCGCGCAGACCCGCCCCGACGAGGTCGCGTTGGTATGCTCGGGTGGCGCGTGCACCTACGGCGAGCTTCGCCGACGCGTCGACAGCCTCGCGCACGCGCTGCGGATCCGCGGGGTCGAGCGCGACGTCCCGGTGGGCGTGGGCGTGCCGAGATCGATCGCGTCGATTGTGGCGGTGCTGGGCATCTTGCGAGCCGGTGGCGCGTACGTGCCGATCGATCCCGAGTACCCGTCCGAGCGCCAGCGGGCGATGGCCACGGACGCGGGGCTCCGCGCGCTGGTGGTCGATAGTCGGATCGTTGCGGCGCCTGGCTGGGCCCCGTCCGAGACGATCGTCGATCTTCGCGCGCTCGAGACAGACGTCGAACCCCCGAGCTTCGGGCTGCCTGATGGCTCCGCGGACGACCTGCTCAACATCCTGTACACCTCGGGGAGCACCGGTCGACCCAAGGGCGTGCGCGGGAGCCACGGCGCCATGCTCAACCGCCTGGCCTGGGGCTGGGAGACGTTTCCCTTTGCCGACGCCGAGGTGGTCGGCCATCGCAGCTCGCTGAATTTCGTGGATGCCGGGCCCGAGATCTTCGCTGGCCTGCTGCAGGGCATACCCACCGCGATCCTCGTGCCCGAGGAGCTCGCCGACCTCGGTCGCTTCATCGCCGCACTGCGAGCGCTGGGCGTCACGCGCCTCACCGTCGTGCCTTCAATCCTCGCCGCGATGCTGCGGATCGACGCGACGCTCGGTACTACGTTGAGTGAGCTTCGGACGTGGATCACCAGCGGCGAGGAGCTGTCACTGACGCTGCTGCGCAACTTTCGAGCGGCGCTCCCAGCCGCCACACTGTTGAACCTCTACGGCACCACCGAGGTCACCGGTGATGCGACCTGCGCGGTCTTCGGGCCCGGCGCCCCCTTGCCCGGGGATGCCGCGCCGATCGGGGTCTCGATCGCCGGCGCCGAGCTGATCATCGTGGACGCTCACGGACACCCGGTCGCCGATGGCGAGCCCGGAGAGCTCTATATCGCTGGCCCGGTGCTCGCGCTGGGCTACCACCACCGACCGCAAGAGGAGGCCGTCCGTTTTCCGCGCCACCCGAACCGCTCGTCGGCGCGTGCGTTTCGCACCGGCGACCTGGTACGCCGCGCCCCCGATGGCGCACTGCGGTTTCTCGGACGCGTCGATAACCTCGTGAAGGTCCGCGGCGTGCGTGTCGAGCCCGAGGAGATCGAACGCTGCCTCCGCGGCGCGTCGCCTTCGATCGCCAGCATCGCCGTCGTGCTGGCCGACGATGGGCATTTGGTTGCGGTGGTGACCCCCGCCGACGTCGACGTCGAGGCTCTGCGCGCGATCGCAGCGCGGCTGCTGCCTGCGGTGATGAATCCGACGCGCTACGTGCCGATGGCCACGCTCCCGCTGCTGCCCAACGGCAAGTTCAACCGTCGAGCGCTGGCGGCCCAGGTCCGCGCCACGCCACGCGATCTCGCGGCCGATCGGCTGCCGCAGACCGCCACCGAGCGCCGTGTGGCCGCGCTGTGGTCCGTGATGCTGCGGCGAGACGACATCGCGCGGGATGACTCGTTCGCGAGTCTGGGTGGCGACTCGCTGGCGCTCGCCGAGTTGATCGTGGCGCTGGAAAAGACCGCCGCGCACAGCCGGATCGACCTCGGGGTCGCTCGCGACGCGACGCTCGCCGAGGTCGCCCGCGCGCTCGATGGTGTGGCCGTCACCGAGGTCGCCGCAGCGCAGGATCCCGCGATCTCGCTGTCGCCGATGGGCGAGGAGGGCGGCCGCGACGCCGCAGTCGTGGCCATGCTGGTCGAGGCGTCGCAGGACGCAGAGATCGCGGCAGCGACCGAGCTTCCCAGCCAGATGGACACGGAGCGGGCCCGCGCCTACTGCGTGGCGAGCGAGGGCGTCGTCATTCGCGTCAACGGCGAGCCCGTGGGCATCGGCCGAATGCAGCGCCATCCGATCATCGGTGACGGCGTCGTCGTGCCGGCCGGGGCGGTGCAGCTCGACGAGTGGCTACTGCCCCGGTGGCGCGGCCAGGGCCTGCTCTCCGAGCGCGGCGCGTGGCCGCTGCTCGCGGCGTGGATGGCCGAACGCTTCGAGCTCGAGGTGAGTGTGGTGTGGGAAGACCACCTCGCCATGCTGGCGATCCTCCGCGCGCGCGGCTACACGCGACTGGGTCGCAGCTACTGGATCAGCCCGCCCGACGGTGACGGCACCTCCGGGTTCTGCGAGGTGTGGCTGTATGATCTCCGGCCGCACCGAGGCTAGCAAAGCTGTTGTCGAGGAAGGTCTTGCCTTCGCCCTCCTCGACATCGAGCCGCTCGCGGAAGCGCTTGAAGATCGCCGTGGTGGCCCAGCTGTTGAGACTGCTGATGTGGTCGTGATCGCCGGGCTCGTCGACCGCGTCGTGGGCAAAGTCGTGCCAGACTCCGGCGACGTCGTCACTCTGGTGGAACGAGTTGACCTTCTCTCCGCTGGCCGAGGTGATGTCCCTCTGCGCGTTGAATCGGCCGCGGTACCCACACGCCCACCGATCTGCCCACCCCCACCCACCGATCTGGGCGGTTCGCTGTAATCGTGCGGGCCTCCCCGCAACCAACAACGAATTGGCTTCGACAGCGATGTCAGCAGCGCGCGGTTCTTGCGTGTTGCCCAAGGCATCGACCTACAGCCCTCAAACTGGAGCTTGGATCATGACCACGAACACCTCGACTTGGCTCGCGCGGCGCTGCGCCTCTGGATTCGTCACCGCCACCGTGCTGCTGGGCCTGGCGTGCGGCTCCGACGTGGGCGTGGGAAGCAGCACCGACACCGACACCGGCACCGGCGGCACCGACACCGACGCGACGATGAGTGCCACCGCGGCGAGCATGAGCGCCAGCGCGACCGCCGGCAGCATGAGCGCCAGCGCGACCACGGACGCGACCGCGGAAACCACCGATGCCACGGCCACGGTCACCGACACGACGCTCGACACCAGCGCTTCGGCAGGGACCGACACCGGTACCTGCGAACCTGGGCTGGTGCTGTGCAATGACGGCTGCTTCGACGTGTCGAACGACCCACAGCACTGCGGATCGTGCGACGAGCAGTGCAACGGCGCGGCCGAGTGCGTGGCCGGCAACTGCATCGAGGGCTGCGCTGTGGGAGCGACCCTGTGCGGGGTAGAGTGCGTCAGCACGGATTCGGATCCGAACAACTGTGGATCGTGCGGCAATGCCTGCGGCGACGGCGAGGTCTGCGGCGGCGGAGCCTGCCTGGGCATGTGCCCCGACGGGACCATCCAGTGCGACGCGGCCTGCCCAGATCCCTCGGTCGATCCTCTCAATTGCGGCGGCTGCGGCCAGGACTGCGGTGCCGGTTCCGAGTGCATTGCAGGCAACTGCACGTGCCTGGCTGGGCTCGAATCCTGCGGCAACGACTGCGTCGACCTCGACATCGATCCGAACAACTGCGGAGAGTGCGGCAACAACTGCGAGGGCGGTGGTTGCGAGGGTGGCCAGTGCACGTGCGCCGACCAGAACATCAGCTGCGAGGGCAACTGCGTCAACCCGAACAACAGTGACCAGAATTGCGGCTCCTGCGGCAACGCCTGCGATCAGGACTTCGGCTTCTGCGACAACGGGACCTGTGCCTGCGACGCGGGACTCGACGACTGCGACGGGACCTGCGTCAACTTCGACTCGGACCCCAACAACTGCGGCAGCTGCAACAACGATTGTGGAGACCAGCCCTGCGGTGGTGGCGAGTGCGTGGCGAACTGCGATGGTTTCCCCGACCAGTGCGGGGGCAGCTGCACCAACCTCGAGAACGATCCGCTCAACTGCGGTGACTGCGGCGAGGTCTGCAACGACGGCGAGTCGTGCAACGGCGGTCAGTGCGGTAACTGATCAGGACGCGCGGCTACGCGCCGCCTGGCACGCCGTCGGCCCATGACGGCAGTTCCAGGTGGCGATGTTCGACGAGGGCCCGGGTGATCAGCGCTCCGGGTCCGTCGAGCCGACGTGCCGCGAGTACGGGTTGGGCCACCTTCAACGCCCAGGCGAAGGCCTCGGCGGCCTCGGCGTCCCAGCGCTGCCACAGCGCGGGTAAGTCCGTCGACTCGAGCGTCCCGCGGCACCGCGGGGCGCCGCACAAACAGGCGAAGCGCTCGATGACGTGTGCGAGCCCGTACTCGCACGTCAGCTCGTCGCCAACCTCGAGGTCGCGCCGTGCGATCTCCATGAGCGTCCCGATGCTCGTGGTGGTCGGCTCGCAGGAGTGGTTCATGTAGCGGGCATGATCCCAGCACAACACCACGTCGCCGTTCGCGTTGACATAGCCATACCGCTCGGCCTGGCCCCGAAGCGCGGCGGGCAGCGAGGCCACTGCGGCCGGACTGAGCACCTGATCGAGCTCGTCATGCAGCCACACGACCGTGCCCCGGGCGATGGGACGCGTGGCAAACACGCCATACCCGGTGCTTTCATCGACGAGGCGAAGACAGGTGTCGGGGTGGATCACGATTGAAAACCAACTCAGCACGGGCCTCGCGCTGGTGTCAAGACGGCTGGCCCCGGCTGGCCTCGGCTTGGCGCAACCACGGCGTTTGAGCCGTCATCGCGAGGCCAGGGCCGCGCGGATGGCCGCGGCGCGGTCGAGATGGATCTCCAGTTCTGGCTGCTTCATCGCGGTTTCGCGGACGCCACGCGCTACATTCGAGCCCAGCACTGCGAGGGCCTCGAACGCCATACCGCGGATCTTGGCGGGCGACCGCGCGTCGTGGGCGAGGCGATCGAACTGCTCGCGGCAGCCGGCGCCGACGGTGGTGAGCACGAGGAATCCATCGTCGATCCCTCGGGTCGTGGCCTGGGCCGCGCCGCCGATCACCGCGTCGCAGGTGCCCTGTGGGGCGTGGCGAGCCACGATCGCGATCGCCTGCTCGCGGACGTCGGCTTCGGCGTCGACGAGTGCCACCGTCCACCGCGGATCATCGGGCGCCGCGGCGACCAGGGCGTCCAGCAAGCGCCCGCGCAGATCTTCGAAGATCCCCGACCGCTCGTCGTTGACGAACGCGACATCCAGCGCGAGTCGTGCCGAGGCATCGTCGATCGCCCCGGGCAGACCCAGCTGCAAGGCCCGCAACGCCGCCAAGTCGCCGATCCCAGAGGTGTCGGCGGCGTCGAGCATCCTTTGGCGCAGCACGTCGAGTGAGCCTTGGTCGCCGAGCCCGGCGAGCGCCGCATGATGCAGCACGACGAAGTGCCTCCCGAAGTTCACGTGGGTCTCGTCGCGCACGTGGGGATACTCGGAGCGCGCGCGCAGTCCTTCGCGCAGCTGCCGTCGCGCCCGCTTCGCCGCCGGATCCTGGCGGTCGCGCAGATGGGCGACCAGCGCAATGACGCGACCGTAGGCGGTCAGCGACATCCCTGCGTCGAAGCCGAGATCATCGCGGCCGAGGTGCCGCAACAAGATGCCGACGTCCTTCGGATCGTTGCCGTAGGCACCGAGGAACTCATTGTCGCAGGTCGCCACCATGGTCCCGCTGTAGCTGCCGGCGAACGCAGTACGAACCTTGTCGACCAGACGCGCGTCACCCAGCCGCAGCCGGGTGCCCATGAGGCGGCACCAGGTGTGCGAGTCGGCCAAGGGCACCCGGGGGGCGCCTCCCGTCGTCGCATCCTCGACCTCGGTCAGCTTGCGGAGCACCGCCAAGGCTTCGCGATCCTGTGCGAGCACGATCGGCGTCAGAACATGGAGCTGCGAGCTCCCGCCCGGCATGCTCATCCGGGTGTCGGCGAGCTCCATGCGACCCAGGAACTCACGGGCGTACGCAGACGCCGCGGGCGGTGACAGCCGCGTCAACGCAGCCAGCGTGTCCTCCCACAGCGTGCCGTGGCCGTCGGTCTCGAGGCGCCGCACCAGCTCGACCATCGGTGCCACGCTGGCGTGATCACCGAGTGCCGCGAGGGCGTACGCAGCCTCGGCTTGTAGTCCGTGGATCTCGAACTCGGCGTGAGTCCCAAGCGCGTCCGCGGGCATCGGCAGGACCAGCATCACGCGCAACGGCTCGACCGCCTCTTGAAGGTCGAAGTACGCGGCAAACACCGCGGCTTCGTGGGCCGGATCGACCACGTGATCGTTGTTGCGATCGGCAAGGATGGGCCCGAGCTCCAGCGCGGTGCGCAACTCGGTCCGGGCCACTTTCGGGCCCACGCAGCGCACGTCGAGGTCGCCGTCGCACACCAGGTAGCGCTCGACCAGCAGCGATCGGCCGCTGCTGGCACTCCAGTGAGCGTTGGCTGCGGTGCCCAGCAGCAGCGTCGAGACCGCAACCGCGGCGATGATGGATACAGCCTTGGGTGAGCGCACGACCCCGTGTTGACGTCGGGCGCGCGGCCAGACTTCAGATCAGAGGCGCTCGATGTTCGGCAGGCCTTCGAACTGCTTGCTGAGATCGGCGCGCTCGACCTTCGAGACGCCCGCTGGCCCTTCTCGACCGCCACTGCCCGCCGACCCCGAAGCGCCGGCGGTGCCGCTGGTTCCCGCCGAAGCCCCCTCGGCGGAACTCGAACCACCCGAGCCCGCAGTGCCACCCGAACCTGCCGAACCCGCGTAGCCGCCGGGACCACCGGATACATCGATCTTCACGAGGTCCGCGAGCTCGGGGAACTTCGAGTCGATGATGAGCGTGACGCTGCCGCCGCCACCTCCATCGCCGCCGACCCCACCGATACCGCCTGGACCTCCGTTGCCGCCTGCGCCGCCGAGACCCGCGCTACCGCCCGACCCGCCGGACCCTCCGGAACCACCAGACCCACCGGATCCGCCTGCGCCGCCGGTGGCGAACACCGTGAAGCCCAGTGCGGGATCGAACAACAGCGTGTCCGTCACGTCGCCGGAGAGCATGAGGATCCCGAGCCGTTCGTGATGGGCCGTGCGCACCATCGAGGCGTGGACCGTCACCGATCCTCCTGGACCACCAGGCCCGGCGTTGCCACCCTGGCCGCCCGCTGTACCCGTGCCGCCCGCACCTCCCGAAGCATCCGAGCCACCCGACGAGCCGCTCGCTCCGGCGTTGCCCGACGGACCCATATCACCACCAGGCCCCGAGGGACCGGACACACCACCGCTGGTGATGCAGGTGTACGACGGCGGCAGCGTCTGCTTCGCAGGCGCGAGCGTGGCTTGCTTCTTGTAGAGGGCCTCGAGCGTGAAGCCCGTGGCCGCGGTCGCGAGTACGTCCGGGTTGGGCGTGAACCAACCGGTCTCGGCGTCGAGAGTCCCCCCATCGGTCGTGAACGTGAACTCGTCGAAGTGCATCTTCCCGAGTCGCGACGCCTTGGCGTCGCCGGTCCACGTCTCGAACTTCTTGGTCTTGTCGCGCTTGACGTGCTTGGCGTCGGCGAACACGGCGAGCTGCACCGGTGCGCGCGGACAAATGCCGGTCTCGCTGCGAACGCCAACGGTGAGCTTGGTGACGTTCCAGTTGGCCATGTTGACCGAGGTCTGCTTGATCGCGTTGATGGCGAGAAAACATCCCGGGGTCACCACAAGCAGTGCACCGAGCACACAGGGCAAGGACGTAAGGCGGGACTTCGACGCGCGGTTCGTGGTCATGGGTGACGTGATGATGGAATGGATCAGGCTGCTTGGAGTGCGCGCGGTGGCAAAGCGCGGGTGCGGTTCGACACCCGGCGCGCTTCGACTTTTCTCCAGAGGACCCTGCAACGTGGGCGGGCCGCGTCCGTCGGGCGACCATGTCGCTTCGCTCGCGATGAAGGACGGCAGCGGCCGCACCTCGTCCGTGATCGTTCACGCAGGTGGCGCCCACGAGGCTGCCGCGGCGCCACTCGCCCACCGCCAAGCACCACTCCACACCACCCACCAGGCCAGCACGACGAGCTCGCCATAAACCCGAGGCTCGTAGACATTCGCCACCACCAGCAAGCCGAGGCCTCCGACCAGCACCGGAAGATGCAGGCGTCGGAGGTCACGCGGCGCGAAGCCGTGAACAAACCACCAGGCCAGCGGTAGGCCCGCGATGCTGCCAAACCACAGCGCCGCGTTGCGGGGGTCGCCCAGCCAGCGCAGGTTCTCGAACGCTCTGGGCTGGTCACCCAACCACAGATGAAGCGCCGCCCCGCGGGCATCGGGCACCGCCAGGCCCACGAGCCCGCGTGCGGCAGCGTAAGACAACGACATCCATACCGCCCAGGCCATGGTGGTTCGAAGCGGCCCGCGGTCGAGCCGCAGCGCCACGACGAACAGCGGTGCCAACGCGATGCTCTCGCGATTGAACGCTGCGACGAACACCAGGACGCACGCCAGGCCCATGCGATCCCGACGCACCAGGTCGACCACCCCCACCACCGCGACCATCGCCCACGTGTCCCAGGGATAGAACACGTTCCAGCGGTGCGCGAGCAGCATCGGCAAGGCCAGCACCGGCAGCACCAACACGGCACCCAGTGCGGCGGCGCGTGGCCCAAGGTCGCGGCGCGCTGCACGAGCGAGCACCCACACCAAGGCCATGGTCGCGAGCCACTCGGAAATTCCAAACACCCATGTGACCGGAACCCCGGCATCGACCCATGGCCGCGCGAGCCATGGAACCAGCACGCGGTGGCCAAACGGCAGCGGTGCGCGCAGCTCGACCAGCGCCGTCCAATTCGCCGGGCCATACTCGCGATTCATCGCGAGCCGCAGTACGGCCCAGCACGCGGTGACCAGCGCCACGCCCACATAGCCGGCGACTCGGCCCGCGACACCACCGGACTCGCGGGGCTCCACGAACTCGATGGATGGTCGCGCGCGAGACTCCACAGGCGAACGTGCAGCATGCCGCAGGCCTCGACCGCACGCCACCACGGCGCCCCGCCAGGTCGGGCGCACTGACAGATCGGACGCCCCGGATCAGGCCAGCGGCAGCGACAGCACGAAGTTCGCACCGCGATCGGCCGCACGCAGCTCGAGGCGACCACCCATCTGCGCAGCCAAGCGACGTGACAGCGCCAAACCCAGCCCGACTCCGGGCTTGGTGCCGGACTGATGGGCAGTACCCTTGGCGAACGGTTCGAAGACCCGGGTGCGCTCGCTCTCGGGCACGCCAGGGCCAAAGTCGCGAACCGCAAGCTCCACGGTGCCGGCGCGCCGCGATACCCGGATCTCGATGGTGGGGTGGACCTCGGTCGCGCCGTACTTCGCGGCGTTGTCGACCAGGTTGAACACGATCTGCTCGACGGCCACGACATCGACCCGGACCTGCAGACCGCTGGCGTCGAGGTCGAGCTCGAGCCGCAGCTCGAGGCCGACGCTTCGGCAGCGTTCATC
Source organism: Deltaproteobacteria bacterium (assembly GCA_947492135.1). Lineage (GTDB taxonomy): Bacteria > Myxococcota_A > Polyangia > Nannocystales > Nannocystaceae > Xiheibacterium. The sequence goes on from CANLQR010000095.1 coordinate 16,127, forward strand.
CAGACGATCGCCCCAGCGCTCGATCACGCGGTCGATCTCGACCACCTCGGTGGCCTGGCCCCGCTGCGCGCTGCCGTCGGCCTCGATGCGGGCGTAGCTCAGGACGTTCTCGACCAGCTGTCCGAGGCGCTCGGCCTCGCGGCGCAGCGTGGCGACATAGCGGTCGCGCTTTTGCTCTTCGACCATGCCATCGGACAGCATCTCTGTGTACATGCGAAACGTGGTCAAAGGCGTGCGCAGCTCGTGGGTGACCGCCGACACGAACGCGGCTCGCCGATCCGAAAGCGCCAGCGATCCGCGCAGCAGCAAGGCCACCGCACCGCCGGCGAGCACGACGAAAAGCCACGCGGCACCGACCGCGATCTGCAGCGGCCGCGTGCCCGGGGATGGTGGCAGATCGATCGCGCCGGGCTCGAGTCCGATCGGCAGGGTCGCAAGCCGCCGCGCGTCATCACCCTGCGCGTCGGCGAGCAGGGGCACCAAGGTCGCATCGGGCAGCAGATCGAGGATCTCGCCGCGCAGGATCTCGTGCACGGCCTGCCAATCGAGCCAGCTGCCGTCGATATGCTCGCCGTCCGCAGTCCGCACCCGACGCACCATGACCAGTTCGTCGCCCCACCACAGCGGTCGCATCAGCTCGAGGATCGCCAGCGGCGCAGCAGCAACGCCTTCGTCCGACGCGATCTGCCCGAAGGGCTCGGCGACGAACGTGGGATTCGCAAGCGACGAGTTGTAAAGTTGGTCCTGCACGCTCGCCACGCGCTTGTTGTATTCCAACTCGTTGCGGTCGCTCTGCGACAGCACGAGGTTGGGTCCGGACCCACCCTTGGCGCTGCGGTAGTTCCCAGCGAGTTTTCCCTGGTTGACCCCGTCGACGGCGGCGGGCGTGTTGCCCGGGCGTGCCGCGATCATGGCCACCAGTGCAGCCTTCGTCGCCGAGTCGACCGCGCCAACCGGATCGGCACGACCTCCGGCTTGAATCACAAAGCGCGCGCGTACCCCTTCCGGCATCGGATCGTCGCCGACGTCGAGTCCGGCCTCGGCGATCTCGCGCGACAGCAGCGGCGTGATCACGCTGTCCATCCGCCACAAGGACAGCCGCACCAGCTCTTCGCGCAGCGCGACTTGCTCGGTCGTGATCCGGCTGGCGTCGAGCCGCAGCAGGGCCCAGCTCGCGCCGATCATCACCGCACCGACCATGCAGGAGGCCAGCGCGAACAACAGCCAGGTCGTACGGGCCCGCATTCGCTAGGCCTGGGCCGGACCCGCGCCGAACATGTATCCGGTTCCGCGCACGGTGAGGATGATTCGCGGATCTTCGAGCACGTCGCGGAGCTTCTCGCGCAAACGCGCGACGTGCATGTCGATCGTGCGGGTCTGGAAGCGCGAGGGGTTGAGACGCCAGACGTTTTGCAGGATCTCGTCGCGGCCGATCGCCCGGTCGGCATTGCTGGCCAGATACGTGAGCAGCGCCGTCTCGCGCTCGGACAGCTCGACGCGAGCGCCGTCATCGAAGCGGATCTCGCGGCGCGACAGATCGACGTGACCACCGGGTATCGCCAGCTCGGTGGGCCCGACACCCGGCGTTGCAACCCGGGTCCGACGAAGCACGGCTTCGACGCGCGCCAGCAACTCGCGCAGGCTGAAGGGCTTGACCACATAGTCATCCGCACCCAGGCGGAGGCCCTGCACCCGGTCGGCCTCCCGACCGCGGGCCGTCAGGATGATCACCGGCAGCTCGGGCCGCGTGCGCCTCACCTCCTTGAGCACCTCGAACCCATCACCGCCAGGCAGCATCAGGTCGAGCAACACCAGCGCGCACGAGCTGCCCAGGGCTGCCTGGAGTCCGCGTGGAGCGGTGGCCGCTTGCAGCACCGCAAAGCCCTCGAACGTCAGCGCGTCGACCAGACCCTGCCGGATCGCTTCGTCGTCTTCGACCACGAGAATACACGGCGGACTGTGGCCCCGATCGTTCATCGTCGGTCCAGGGTAAACCCAGCGCGCTGCGCCTGCTCGGTGATCGCCGTGATCATGGCAACGTCGAGGCTCGCAGGTGCGGGGCTTTCGACGGCGGTCGCCAGAAAGGCCTCACGCTTGGTCCGCAGCTCGGCAAGCTCGGCCTTGATCGCAGCGCGTTCGGCCCGACGGCTCGCGACGAACGACTCCCGCCCCAGCTTGTCGAGGCCTTGGAGTGCCAGGGGCAGCTCGGCGTCGGCGACCTTCTCGAGGTCGACCACGCCCTCGGTCACGGCATCGACCAGATCCCAGCTGGGGTTGACATAGTTCCCCGCCGCCTTGGACAGCCCTCGGCTGACGCTCGAGCCCGAACGCGAGCTGTTGTTGTCCTGCTCCATCTGGTTCTGGACGCCGTCGAGACCATGATCGCCGTAGCCCAGATAGGTGCCGTTGATCGCGACACCCAGGGCGCCGATCTTCTCGTCGAAGGGCGTCGCCACCTCGCTGGCGCGCGCGTCGTGGTCGATCGTGAAGTGACGACCGCGACCGCGGGCGGCGACCGCCTGCCACAGCGCAGCGTCGCTGTCCTGATCGTGGCCGCAGAACACCGTGTTGACCACGACCCCGCGCTCGGACGCGCCGTCGAGCGCCGTGGTCCATGCCACCGGCCCCTGCTGAAACGACTCGTTGCCAGCCACGTACAGCACCCGCAACACCCCCTCGCCACTGCGCCACTCGAGCTCATCGCTGGCCCGTTTGATCGCCTGCGGCGCGTGCTCGGAGCCGCCGCCGGTCGACAACGCGAACAACGCTCGCGACACCGCGTCCAGCTCACTGGTGAATCCGACCACGAGACGGATGTGGCCGGCCTCGGCCGAGATGCCATCGTTGCCGTACTCGTAGACCGCCACTTCGAGGCGCGGTCGACCGCCTTTGAACGTCGCGCTGTCGAGAGCATTGGTGATGTTCCACAGCCGAGTGCGGGCCTGATCGATCAGACCATCCATGCTCGACGAGGTGTCGAGCAACAGCGCCAGCTGGATCGTGGGTTGCTCCGCGACGGTTGGGGCCGCAGTGGGGGCCGCAGCTGGAGCCGCGTGATCCGCCGGGGGTTGGGCCTGGCTCGCGGGCGGAGCCTTGTCGGCGCCGAACTGACCCGTCGCGATCGGCCACGCCACTGCGGCGAGCAGGCACGCGGTCGACGCGAGCAGCACGGTCTCGATGGTGTGAAACGAACCCAGGCGCCGCCGGGGCAGCACGAAACGAGGATCGTCGGGGGCGGGTGCGTCGGAGCGGGCCATGTTCGTAACCTACGCTCGAGCACCCCGAGTCGCTGTAACGGCTCCGTAACCCGTCAGATCCCGGGCCGCGCGAGCTACCGTTCGCCTCCGATGCTCGGGCTCGCACAAGCGTGCGACTGGATCGCTCCGATGTTCGCCGGGAGTGGGCCCGTCATCCACGGCCCACCGCCGCCACCGCCACCGCCGCTGCCCCCGGGCCTATCGGCTCTGGTTTTCGCGCTCACGCTGATCGCAATGTTGTGGTGGCTCCTGCACCGCTTCGGATCCCGCGGCAGGAAGGCGGCGCGGATCGGGCTGTTCGGCGCCGCGATCGGCTGCGCCCTGATGGAACTCGCCTCCGTGATGCAGCCCGATCGGCCGACGATGATGGAGATCCAGCGCGTGCGTGAGGAGGCCAAAAGCGACGCGCACGGCGACCGCGATCCCAAGCCAAGACCTCGACGCGGCCCCAGCTGAAGTCCTTCGTGCGTGATGCCCGAGAATCCTGGCCCCCTGGCCCATGACCGAACGCCTAGCCAGTGCGTGGAGTCGGTCTGGGTGCCGCAAAGTCGATCGCGGGGCTTCACACTACTTCATGGAACGACACGATGTGTCTTCA
>CANLQR010000096.1 GCA_947492135.1 Deltaproteobacteria bacterium
CCGACTGCCCACGTCGACGACACCCGGCTGCGCGAGCTTCTGGCCCTGCCGCCCGGCACCAATATCCTTGCGCTCGAGCTCGACGAACTCGCGCTGCGCGTCACCGAAGAGCCCTGGGTGGCGCGCGCGGTGGTCAACCGCGAGCTGCCCGATGCCCTGCGCGTGGAGATCGAGGAACATGTGCCGGTCGCGGTCCTCGCCGCCGGCGGCATGCTGCTGGTCGCCGCGGCGGGCGAGCCCTTCAAGCAGCTGGAGTCGGGCGAGCGCGGCCAGCTTCCGGTCATCACCGGGATCGACGCAGCCGCGTTGCTCGCCGATCCCGAAGGCACCCGTGCGCTAGTGGCTCGCGCGATCGAGACGATCGCGGCCTACGCCGAGAAGCGTCGTCCGCTGCTCTCGGAGGTCCACGTCGATGCTGCCGGTGGCGTCACCCTGTACACCTCCAACGTGGGCTCACAGCTCCGCGTGGGTCGCGGCGATGTCCGTGTGGCGCTGGGCCGCTTCGATGCGCTTCGTGCCGCCCTGGGCGACGAGTCCGACAAGCTCGCGGTCGCGCATCTCGACGGTGCCACGACACCCGATCGACCCGACCGGGTGGTCGCGAGCTTCTTCCCCGCGAAGGATGTGCCTCAGCTGGTGGTCGACGCGCACGAGCGCGCGGCCAACGGCACTGCACTTCTAGAAACGTCCGGGCCGCACGGCCAGGACCAGGTCCCCGAACGACCGCAGGCCCCCGCGAAGCAGCGTGCGCCGCGGATTCCCCGGCATCACTGACGGAGCAACGAACATGGCGGAGGTTGGAGAAGTCATTTGCGGTCTCGACATCGGCACGACGAAAGTCGCGGCGATCATCGGTGAGATCACGGCCAACGGGGTCGAGATCCTCGGCGTCGGCACCAGTCCTTCCGATGGTCTACGCCAAGGCGTGGTCGTGAACATCGAGGCGACCACCGCCAGCATCCAGGCCGCGATCCAGGAGGCCGAGCAGATGGCCGCGGCCGACGTCCAGTCGGTCTACGTCGGTGTCGCTGGTGGACACATCCGGGGCTTCAACAGCACCGGCCAGGTGAGCATGCGATCACGCGAGGTCGAAGACATCGACGTCGCGCGAGTGATCGAGCAAGCCAAGGCGGTCAACATCCCGCTCGATCGCCAGATCATCCACACCGTGCCGCTCGAGTACATCATCGACGGTCAGGGTCAGATCCGCGATCCGATCGGCATGAACGGCGTGCGCATGGAGGTTCGTGCCCACGTGATCACCGCCGCGGTGACCAGCGTGCAGAACATCATCAAGTGCTGCAACCGCGCCTCCCTCGAAGTGGTCGAGGTCGTGATCGAGCCCCTCGCGAGCGCGCTCGCGGTGCTCCACGAGGACGAACGCGATCTCGGTGTGGTGATGATCGACATCGGTGGCGGTACCACCGACATCGCCGTCTATCACGAGGGCAGCAATGTCTTCACGTCGGTGATCGTGCTGGGGGGCCATCGCATCACCCAGGATGTGGCCCACGGCCTGCGGACCAGTGTCCCCGAGGCTGAGGCGCTCAAGCGCAGGCATGGCTGTGCCTTGATCAGCATGGTGCAGGACGATGAAGAGATCGAGGTCCCCGGTGTCGGACCACGGCCACCTCGCTCGTTCAAGCGCAGGTTCCTCGCTGAGATCATCGAGCCGCGGGTCGAGGAGATCTTCTTGATGGCCCAGCAGGAGCTGCTCGCGAGCGGAACCGCGGATCTTGCAGCGAGCGGACTGGTGCTCACGGGTGGCGCGGCGGCGATGGACGGCATGCTCGAGATCGCCGAGGACATCTTCCAGATGCCGGTGCGGCGCGGCGTGCCGACGGCGACAGCCGGGAGTCGAGCCCAGCCGCATGTGCGACTCGCCGAGGGCGGGTTCGCTGCGGTGATCGCCGACCCGAAGTTCGCGACGGCGCTGGGCTTGGTGCTCTACGGCGCCGGCCACGACCCGGCGCGCCACGAGGTGCCGCGGCGTGGCAAGGACGAGGGGCCGGGAATGGCCCGACGCTTCGGCAGCTGGGTTCGCGAGATGTTCTAGTCGACGTTGGCTTCGGCCTCGACCTCGGCGTCGGACAACGTCGCACTGCGGACCAGTCGGCGCACCGCCAGCAGCGATGCGAACGCGACTGCGAGGGTCAGGCCGATCGACGCCACGAAGCCCGGGGCATCTGCACGCGCGTCGGCGAGCTGGGCAATCCCGAGCCCGAAGTTGAACAACCCGTGCCCGAGCACGGCCACCGCCAACCCGAACGCGAGACCGGGACCGCGGCCGTCGAGCTGGCGCCGGGCTGCGTACCCGCCCATCAGTGCCGCCCATGCTGCGTGCATGGGCACGGTCAGCACGGCGCGTGCGGCCATCAGCAAGGCGAACGACCGCGCGTCGCCGATCATCAGGCCGTGCAGGACGTTCTCGACCAGTGCGAATCCCAGTCCGATGCGGGCGCCGTAGCGGACACCATCGCGGCGACTCTCGAACGCGACCCGTCGCGCCATGATCCACGCCAAGCAGGCGGCCTTGCCCACTTCCTCGGGAAGCGCGGCTACCACCACACTCGCCAGCGCGACGGACCACGCATCGTGGCCACGCACCGGCAGTCCCGCCAGCGCGAGCGCGACTTCGATGGCCAGCACCGGTAGCACCGTGAGTGCGCCGAGCAGGGTCACGCGGCGCAGCAGCCATCGCGGCTCGCGGCTGCGGCTGTCGGTGTGTTCGACCAGCGCCAGGATCACCAACCCGGGGATGCCCGCAGCAATCGCGTAGGGGATCCGGCTGGCCCACGCGAGCATCGACACCAACGGTAGCCCGGACATCGGTCGCAGCACTGTACCGGGCCTGGGATCGACGGTGGGGACCACGGTCGGGGCACTTCCGAAGGCGTGGGTTCGAGCCGGGCTTGCGACCAGGGCAGCGCTGGGCTAAGGCTGGCCGGCGATGGTCTACACCGAACATACCTCGACCGCGTCCGATGGCACTTCGCTCCACGTCGATGTTTGGCGTCCCGAGACGGCGCCCAAGTTCGTGGTGGTGATCGCCCACGGAGGCGCCGAGCATGCTGGCCGCTATGCTCAGCTCGCGGGCGAGCTGGTCGCGCAAGGAGGGTTGGTGTTCGGTCCCGATCATCGGGGGCTGGGTCGCTCCGCGGGGCCGCGAGGGCATGTCGCACGCTTCGAGGACTATGCCCACGACCTGCATCAGGTGATGCGCGAGCAGGCCAGCCGCGGTGGCGACAGCGAGCGACCCGAGGTCTTGCCGTGGTTTCTGTTTGGCCACTCGATGGGTGGACTGCTGTCGCTGATCTATCTGCTCGAGCACGAGCGCGACTTCCCGCTGCGCGGTGCGATTCTCTCGAGTCCGCTGCTGGGGCTGACGATGAAGGTCAATCCCGTGAAGCTCGCGGTGGGCAAGCTCGCGGCGCGGATCGCCCCGCGCCTCGCGCTACCGTCAGGACTCCCCGCCGAGGCCGTGTCGCGAGACGCGGAGGTGGTTCGGCGCTATGTGGCTGATCCGCTGCGCGTCGGCGTCGTGACTGCGGGGTGGTTCGGAGCGATGAACGCTGCCATCGCGCGGGTCGTGCAGCACGCGAGCACCATAGCGTTGCCGTGTCTGTGGTACGTCGGCACCGGCGATCAGATCTGCGATCATCAAGCGACGCTCGCGTTGTTCCGCGGCTTGCCCAAGGCGGCGGCCCGCGATCAGACGATGCGCGAGTTCGCGGGCTACTACCACGAGCTCCACAACGAGCCGGCAGAGCTTCGCGCGCCAGTGGTCGCCATGATCGGCGAGTGGATCACAGCGCACCTCGAGCAGCCGGCCGTGGTCGCCTCGTCCTAGTCTAGCTGGCGTGGGTTCGGAGGCTGTCGACAGCGTGCACCGGCGCGCGGTCGCCCTTCATCAGGTGCGCGATGGCGCCAAGCACGAGGCGTTGGCTCTGGAGCATCGACTTGCCCTCGAACACCTTGGCCGTGACCTCGATCGTGAAGTGGCCACCGCCGCCGCCGACGATCACGGTGGCGTCGGGAATCACAGCCTCGACGGCAGTACGAATGGCGTCGTGGATGTCGCCCTGGAAGTCGGTCTCGTGATGACTCATCGTTCAGTTCCTGTGGCGGGCAGTGCAGCTTGAAGCTGTGCGAGCAGCAAAGGGCCAGCCCGCGTGATGCTACCCGCGCCCAGGGTGAGTACCAGATCTCCGGGTTCGACGAGCGCGGCCAGCCGCCCGGGCAAGCCGGCGATCTCGGGCTCGTGGACGACCCTACGGTCGGGGGCCCGGGCCAGGAGCAGCTCGATCAGCCGCTGCGCGTCCACGCCGACGATCGGGGCCTCACCCGCTGGATAGACGTCGGTGACGACCACGACGTCCGCGTGGTCGAGGCATTGCGCAAAACCCTCGAGGTTGTCACGCAGGCGCGTGTAGCGGTGGGGCTGGAGCGCCGCCACGATTCGTCGGTTTGGAAAGCTGGCGCGGGCGCCGGCCAGCGTCGCACGGACCTCGGTCGGGTGATGACCGTAGTCGTCGACCACCAGCACACCGTTGACCTCACCGCGGATGGTGAAGCGCCGCTGTACACCCTCGAAGCCAGCAAGCGCAGCCCGCGTCACCTCGATCGGGATCTCGAGTTCGTCCGCGATCGCGATCGCGGCCAGCGCGTTGGCGACGTTGTGAATGCCGGGCATGTGCAGCGTGAACTCGCCGTGGTCGCTGCCGCGGACGATCGCGCGAAAATGCGTGTGCAACCCATCGTGACGGATCGCGGCGGCCACGTAGTCGGCATCCGTTCGCGTGACCCCATACGTGGTGATGCGCTTGGTGAGCTGCGGCAAGATCCGCGCGACGTTGTCGTCGTCGATGCAAACCACCGCCAGCCCATAGAACGGCACCCGATTGGCGAAACCGACGAAGGCCCGCGCGACGTCTTCGAGCGTGCCGTAGTGGTCGAGGTGCTCGCTGTCGATGTTCGTCACGACCGCGAACGTCGGGGTGAGCATCAAGAACGAGCCGTCGCTCTCGTCGGCCTCGGCGACGAGCAGATCGCCCTGGCCGAGCTTGGCGTTGGAGCCCAGGGAGTTGACCTTGCCGCCGATGACCACAGTGGGGTCGAGCTCCGCGGCCCGTAGGATCGATGCGATGAGCGAGGTCGTCGTGGTCTTGCCGTGGCTGCCCGCGATGGCGATCCCCTGCTTGAGCCGCATCAACTCCGCGAGCATCTCGGCGCGCTGGATGACGGGAATCTTGCGTTGCCGTGCGGCGATGATCTCGGGGTTGTCTCGGCCCACGGCGCTCGACACCACCACGACGTCGGCGTCGCCCAGGTGCACCGCCGAGTGACCGATGTGCACCGTTGCACCCCGTTGCGCGAGCCGCCGGGTGGTGTCGGACTCGGCGAGGTCGGTGCCTGTGACGCGGTAGCCCAGGTCGAGCAGGACCTCGGCGATCCCGCTCATGCCGATGCCGCCGGTGCCGACGAAATGGATGTGAGTGTCGATCTTGCGAAACATGGCGGTCAGAACCAGTAGCGGGCGCCCAGCGCGAAGTCGACGTTCCAGAAGCTCTGCGGTGGCGTCACGATCGGGGAGTACGCGGTCTCGATGTACACGTCGAGTGGGATCTCCGCGAGGTGGAAGGCCAGGCCGAGCACCGGCGCGCGGACAAACAACGCGGCCCGGCGGAAGTCTCCAGGCAATCCCAGGCCGACATAGCGCTTGTGCCAAAACACCACGCCCGGGCCAAGGCCCACGTAGCCATGCAGCGAGAAGCCGTCCTCGCCCGCCCACGGACGGCTGTGGAACAGGTAGGCGAGATGGATCCGGCCTCCACCACGATGCAACGGCCCGAACCCTGCGGCGGATTCCAAGGCGTGCCGCGGGTGCAAGAACGCCTTGAAGGTGACGCCGGTGGGCTCGCCAACGCTCCCGCCCAGGCCGAGGTCACCGCCTTTGCCGGTGCGCTTGGGCGTGGCGTGAGCCTCGAGCGCGGTGCTTACCAGCGACAGCGCAAAGCAGGCGCCCGCGAGCGTCACGGGCCGTGTTCGAGTTCGCCGTCCACGTGGGGGCGAGCGATCCCGACGCCGCATGGCGACAGCTTGCCAGAGTGTGGCGCGCCGCTCAACATGGCGGATGCGGTTCGTCATGCGGGCATCGTGCAATGGCGAGGTCGGCATCGTGCGAGGGCGACCCCGATGAGTGAGCGCGCGATCGCGGATCGGCGGGACCCTGCGGACTCGGGTGGCAGCACCGTCATCCCACGCGCTGGTTTGGGCTGGCTGTATCGCGCGATCGTCCGACTGCTCCACGCGGCGACGTGGGCGTTTTTTCGACGCGTCGAGGTCATCGGTGATCACCGCGCTCACGCAAGACGTCGACCTGCCTGGCGAGATTGCACGCTAGAGGCACGCCTTGGCGGCCTCGACACACACGGCAGACCACGTCTCGGTGCAGCAGCCCGCGAGCGTGGGATCGTCGGATCCGCACACGCAGTCGACCACGGCCCCGTCATCGCACCCTGGTGAGGCGTGGGGTAGTCCACAGGGCTCGAATTCACAGGTGGCGTTCTCGGTGGCTGCGTAGGTCACCACGCAGCTGGGCAGCCATTCGGACACGCAGCACGCCAGATTGAGCACGCAAAAGCCGGGTATCAGCGCGACGCCGGTGCACGCCGGCTCGACGTGCGGCACGCAGCAATCGCGAATCTCGCCATCGCAAACGCCACCGCAGGAGATCGCGACGTGGCGGCATTCCTCGCCCCACTCGGGCCCGCAGCAGCTTTGCTCAGAGAGCTCGCACATGCACTCGCGCACGATGTTGGTGCAGTCTTCCGGACCGCAGCAGTGACGCGACGGCTCGCCGGTGCTCGAGTCATCCGGTTCGACCGCGGTGGTCGTGGTGCCCCCGGATGTCGAGGTGGCGGCATCGCCGGACGCGGTCGTCCCCAAATCGCTTGTCGTGGTGGTCCCGCTCGACGCGAGTGTGCCGGTGCTCGCCCCGCCGGTGGTCGCGTCACCGAACGCCGGATTCTGGGCCGTGCACCCGAGCGCGGCGAAAACCAGGATCGCAGGGGCGGATCGCATGCGCGTACAGTCTAGCCCCGCTTCGCTCGGAAGTCAGGGACTCGGGCTGGCGTGGGGCGACTGTTCGCGTGGCCCGGAGAATCGGATTTTCTGGCGCCGTGGCCTCGGCAGTCGTCGCGGTTCGGTGCTACGCATCGGTCACGGTCGAGTGCTCGGCCCAAGAGTGCATCAAGCCGTGAGTCGCAAGCCTGGTTCCGCCGCGAGCAAGCCACGACGTGGGTTCGACCGCGAGCGCGCGCAATGGGTCGCATCTGCCCTCACCCCGTGGTTTCTCGCGACCCAGCGCGACCTGAGCTGGCGCCGCACCCGGGATCCGTACGCGGTGTGGGTGTCCGAGGTGATGCTGCAGCAGACGCGCGTCGAGACCGTCGAGCGCTACTGGTCCGAGTTCATCACGCGGTTTCCCGACGTCGGCACGCTCGCGGCCGCGGAAACCGACGAAGTCCTCGCGGCGTGGAGCGGCCTGGGCTACTACCGGCGTGCCCGCCTCCTCCATCAAGGGGCGAAGCTCGTCGTCGCGGAGCTTGGCGCGCAACTGCCCCGCGACGCCGAGGGTCTGCGACGCATCCCGGGAATCGGGGCCTACACCGCAGGCGCGATCGCTTCGATTGCCTATGATCAGCCCGAGCCACTGGTCGATGGCAATGTTGCGCGCGTGCTGGCGCGCTTCGAGGCGGTCGCTACCCCGAGCGAACAGCTCGCGACCGCCCCGTGGTTGTGGGATGGGTGTGCAGCGATCCTGCGCGAAGGCTCCCCGCGGATCCTCGGTCAGGCGCTGATGGAACTCGGCGCGACGGTGTGCACACCACGGGCGCCGCGTTGTGCCGCGTGTCCGCTGGCGGAGCACTGCCGAGCCAAGGCCGCTGGGGTCACCGCCGAGATTCCTGCCGTGCGCGAGCGGGCGGCGTCGCCCACCGAGCGTTGGTGGGCCTTGGCGTTGATGCACGACGACGCGGTCCTGCTGGTGCAGCGCGGCGAAGCCGGCTTGCTGGCACGCATGTGGTGCCTGCCGTTGGTGGCGATACCCGAGGCCAGCACAGTGCCCGATCGCACGGCAGTCGCCGCGATCGTGATGGGCAAGCTCGGTTCGTTGCGCCCGATCGGTGCGCCGGTGGTGCACGTGTTCACCCACCGACGGTGGGAAGTCCACGTCGTCGTCGCGAGCGTGCGTTCGGCGACGCCACTACGCGACCCGCTCACCCCGCAGACCTGGCTGCGTGAGCACGAGCGTCCAGCGGGCGGTCTACCGACGTTGACGCGCAAGCTTCTCGCCCGCGTCTGGGCTCAGGCGACGGTGTAGAACGTGCCGCGGCCCATGCCGTGGCGCTCGAGGCGACCACTCTTGACGAGCTGGCCGATGTGAAACCGAAGCTTGCGTCGACCTGCACCCGCGGTCGATTGTTCGAGCTGCTGCATGGTCGCCTCGCCGATCTGTCGGATCAGCGGCAACAAGACCCCCGCCGCCTCGTCGAGGCTCATGCGGTCATCGAGGGCGACCTTCGCGGGCTTGCCCGACTTGGCCTTTGCCGGCTTGGCGGCGAGCTTCGTGACGACTTTGGTGGCGGCAGGTTTGGCGACAGCGGCCTTGGCAGAGGCGGTTTCGCCCCGCTTGGGTTTGGCGGCGGTCGGCTTGGCTGGGCTTGGCGGTGCGGGGCTGGCCAAGCGCCGCGTGCCTCGGGTCGGTACCGCCGGAGCCTCGTCGGCGTCGGCGTCCTCGTCGTCGTCGTCCTCCTCGTCGTCGTCGCCTGCGTCGTCGTCGTCGTCGTCGTCGTCGTCGTCGTCGTCCGCGTCCGCGTCGTCGTCGTTCTCGTGCGGGGCGGAACTCGCACCGGATGGCGTCGCGACGAGCAGGACCTCAGCGAGGTCGGCCAGTGAGAGCTCGCCGACCTCGTCCCAGCCCAGCGCGGCGGCCGCGTCGACAATCTCCCCGACGGTGGCGTTGGGCTCGAAGGACGTCGCAAGCGCCTCGAGCACGGCGCGCCGCTGCTCGTTGGCAAGGTGCCGTCGATAACTCGCCTCGAATCCCATGGCACTACGCTGCACGGCGCAGACCATAGCAAACGCCCCCCGGCGTGGCTACCGCGGACCAGCGAGGGGGCGCGTCAACGACGGTCTGGGTGATGCGCCGGGCCCGGACGGTAACCAAGTTCGCCGTGATACCGTCCGCAATCGAGCATGGCCGTCGACGACGAGGTTCCCATCGAAGTGCGCATCGACGCCATGGCGCGGATACGTCGCGTCTTCGGCTACGCGCGTCCTTACCGCGCCCGGCTCGGGTTTGCGCTGCTTTCACTGCTCGCCGCGAGCGGCCTGGGCTTGTTGTACCCGGCCTACTTCGGCGATGTGATCGATGCCGCGTTCTCCGACAGCGATCTCGCCGACCTCGATCGCTCGAGTCTCATACTCGTCGTCGTGTTCGCCGCGCAGGCGGTATTCGTCTTCTTTCGCCACTACTACATGAGCTGGGTCGGCGAACGCGTCGTCGCCGACATGCGGGTCCGCGTCTACCGACACCTGTTGTCGATGCCACAGGCGTTCTTTCACCGCAAGCGCACCGGCGAGCTGCTCTCACGCATGTCCGACGACGTGACGCGGGTGCAGAACACGATCGGCACCGACCTGAGCATGGCACTGCGCAACGGCGTCACGCTGGTCGGCGGTGTTGCGATTCTCGCGTTCACCAATCCCTGGCTGACGCTGGTGATGCTCGCCGTTGTGCCACCGATGTCGATCGCGGCGCGTTTCTGGGGGCGCAGGATCCGAGCGCTCGCGCGTCAGACCCAGGACCAGCTCGCGCGGGTCAGCGGCGAGGCCCAGGAGCGCATCTCTGCGATCGATACCGTTCAGGGTTTCACGCGTGAGCCCCACGAGATCGCGAGCTACCAGGTCGGAATCGGCAAGACCTTCGGGCTCTACGTGGGCCAGGCCCTGGCCCGGAGCTGGTTCTGGGCGGTGTCGAGTTTCCTGGCGTTCTCCGCCATCGCCGCGATCTTCTGGCTCGGTGGCCGCATGGTGATCGCCAAGGAGATCAGCGCGGGCGACCTCACCGAGTTCATGCTCTACACGATGCTGGTCGCTGGATCGATCAGTGCGATGACCGAGCTGTGGGCGTCGATTCAGTCGACCCTGGGCGCCACCGCACGGATCTTCGAGATCCTGGACACTCCTCCAGAGATCGCCGATGCCAGTGACGCCAAGGCGTTGGCCACGGTACGTGGAGAGATTCGCCTCGAAGGTGTGGAGTTCGCCTATGGTGACCGTCAGACGCAGGTACTGCACGGCATCGATCTGGTGATCGCGCCGGGCGAGTCGGTCGCGCTGGTCGGGGCCAGTGGCTCGGGCAAGACCACGATCGTGCGCTTGGTCGAGCGCTTCTACGACCCGCTCGCCGGCCGGATCTTGCTCGATGGGCATGATCTCCGAAGCTTGGAACTGGCCAGTGTACGTGGTCACATGGCGATCGTTTCCCAGGAGCCGGTTCTGTTCACCGGCACGATCCGTGAGAACATCCGCTATGGACGGCTCGATGGGACCGACGCGGAGATCGAGCGCGCAGCCATCCAGGCGAACGCCGACAGTTTCATCCGCGAGTTCCCGCAGGGCTACGACACCCCGGTCGGTGAGCGTGGCGTTCAACTCAGCGGCGGGCAGCGTCAGCGGATCGCCATCGCGCGCGCGGTGTTGCGAGATCCCCGTGTACTGGTCCTCGACGAGGCGACCAGTGCTTTGGACGCCGAGAGCGAAGGCCTGGTCCAGGCCGCGATCGAGCAGCTTCAGCGCGGCCGCACCACCCTGGTGGTCGCCCACCGCCTGAGCACGATCCGCAACTGTGATCGCATCGTTGTCCTCGATGGCGGCCGCGTGGTCGAGCAGGGTGGGCACGACGCACTCATGGCGCAGGGTGGGTACTACGCCCGGCTGGTCCAGCGCCAGCTGCAGGGCCACCAGGCGGCGCCGGACGCCCCCGAAGACCCGTCGCCCGCGCCCACACTGCTCGCGGCGTCGAGCTGACGGCTCGACCCCGCAGGCGCATCCGTGCTATCCCCCGCGCCATGTCGCAGGCCGTCGAATCCCCCGACAAACTCCAGAAGGTCGTTTCGCTGTGCAAGCGCCGCGGCTTTGTCTTCCAGAGCTCGGAGATCTATGGAGGCCTGCGCAGTGCGTACGACTACGGACCGATGGGGGTCGAACTCAAGCGCAACCTGATGGCCGAGTGGTGGCGCACGATGGTGCAGTCGCGTGAGGACATCGTCGGCATCGACGCGTCGATCATCATGCACCCGCGGGTCTGGCAGGCGAGTGGTCACCTTGCGAACTTTTCGGACCCTCTGGTCGACTGCAAGCTGTGCGGGGAACGGTTCCGCGCCGACAAGGCGCCCCGGTCCGAGCCCGGAAGCGCCGTGCTGATCACGCTGGCCGACAAAGAGCGGGCCAAGGCCGCGCTCGACCGCAGTGCGACGTTCTCCGCCACCGAGCTGTCTGGGGCGGTGCTGCGTCGCGACGGCAAGACACTGGTCGGCGCTACTGTGGGCGCGCGAGGCTATGCGTGTCCCAATTGCGGCTCGCCGTACCTGAGCGAGGAGCGCCAGTTCAACCTGATGTTTCGCACCAATCTCGGTCCCGTGGATCCGGTGGGCGATGTCGTCGACGTCGTGCGCAAGGCCCTCGCCGAGGGGCTCGATGACGCTGCGATTCGCTCTCGGGTCGACGCCTCGATCGGCGAGAGTGCGGTCTATCTGCGCCCCGAAACCGCGCAGGCGATGTTCGTCAACTTCCTCAACGTCCAGCAGAGCATGGGTCTCAAGCTCCCGTTTGGCATCGCCCAGATGGGCAAGAGCTTCCGCAACGAGGTCAAGGTCGAGAAGTTCATCTTTCGCTCGTGCGAGTTCGAGCAGATGGAGATGGAGTTCTTCGTGATGCCGGGCGAGGGACCCAAGTGGCTGGAGTACTGGAAGAACGAGCGCATGCGGTGGTGGGCGTCGCTGGGCATCCGCCCCGAGAACCTGCGGCTTCGACCCCACGCGGCCGACGAACTCGCCCACTACAGCGACGGTTGCTACGACGTCGAGTACATGTTCCCGTGGGGTTGGGACGAACTCGAAGGCGTCGCGAGTCGCACCGACTACGATCTCACCGCGCATAGCCGTGAGTCGGGCAAGAAGCTCACCTACTTCGACCAAGAGGCGGTTGACCCCGCGACCGGAAAGAGTGGCTGGCACATCATGCCGCACGTGATCGAGCCGGCCGCCGGCGCCACCCGTGGGCTGCTTGCCGTGTTGTGCGATGCCTACGACGAGGAACCCGGCGATGCTGAGGGCAAAGGGGCTCGGACGGTCTTGCGATTGCACCCGCGGCTTGCGCCGATCAAGGCGGCGATCTTGCCGCTGGTCAAGAAGGACGGCATGCCCGAGGTCGCCCGCGAGATTGTTTCGGCGTTTCTCGCGGCGGGGATCACCGCGAAGTATGACGAGCAGCATGCCATTGGCCGCCGCTACGCCAGGCATGACGAGATCGGCACGCCGTACGCGATCACGGTCGACACCCAGACCCTCGAGGATCGGACCGTCACGCTGCGCAACCGCGACGATCGCAGCCAGGTGCGCATTCCGATCAGCGCTGCGCTCGAGGTCGTGAGCCGCGCGCTTGCCGAGGCATAGGCCGCGGCATAGGGCCGCGGTAAAGTGCTTGTGCCGGGGTTTGCCAGGGCCTGAACCCCGGCGTATTCTCGCGGCCGGGTGACGCCATGAATCAGCCGCGCACGGTGTTCTGCAAGAAGCTCAAGCAGGAGTTGCCGGCCCTGCCGTTCCGGCCCTTCACCGACGGGTTCGGGCAGGAGCTGTACGACAACGTCAGCATGCAGGCGTGGCAGATGTGGCTCAAGGAGTCTCCGCGCTACATCAACACGTACGGTGTCGATCTGCAGACCGAGAAGGGCAAGGAGTTCCTTCGCCAACAGATGCGCGTGTTCTTCGGCTTTGAAGACGGCGAGCAGGTGTCGACCGCGTGGCGGCCGACCGAGAACAAGGACGGCTGAGGCACCGTCAGCGGGGTCGAATCCGCAGGTCGCCTTCACGCATCAACTCGTGATCGTACCCCGCGGTGCAGTCCTTGCCGGCCTGCTTCGCAAAGGCCTTGGCGCGGTCGGCTCGGGCGAGCGCCTCGCGCTCGGTCAACGCGCAGTCTACCCCGATCTCGACGACGCCGGATGATACGGTCGGGCGGGGGTCGATACCGGGGCAGCGGAGCTCACGAAGCGCCGCCGAGAACTTCGCGGTGAACGACGTCGCACCTGGGCCGTCGCAGTTGGGCAGGATCACGACGTACTCGTCGCCGCCCATCCGATACGCGGTACCCCGGGCAAAGGCGTGGGCCTCGAGCAGCTCCATGAAGGGGCTGAGGAGGTCGCGGTCGACCCGGGTCTCGCCATAGCGGGAGTTGAACTGCTTGAAGTCGTCGAGGTCGAGGTAGACCAGCGCAATCGGGAGCTCGCGAAGTTCACAACGTGCGCGCAGCCGGGCCAGGTCGTCGGCGAACGAGGAGGCGGCGGCCAGGATGTGAAACTTGTCGTCGGTGCTTGGCTTCGGCGGCGCCCCCGGATCGGTTGTCAGCGCCTCGGCGTGACGGATCGTCAGAAAGTCCGTGAGCTTGGGGATGACCGCACTGCGGGTGTCGGTCATCCACTCGAGCTCGAGCAGCTGATCGAGGATTCGGATCTCGCGTTCGAGCCAGCCGATCGCCTCGCGGTGCGTGGTCTTCTGCCGAGGACCATCGATCTCGCGGGCGAGTGCGCGGCGCTGGGCCACCACGACGCGCTTGATCATGCGGGCGTGAACGTCGTGCACCACGGTATTGGGCCACGCATCGCTCGGCGAGTGGTTCTTCAGGTTGGGCCCGACCGAGAGCTGACGCAGCATCACGTCGAGCTCCTCGAAGAGTTCGCGGAGCTGAGCCGGAAGGAATCCCCGGAGCTCGCGGGCGACGACCTCGGCGAGGTCGTGCTGCACGTGCTCCCGGAAGCGCTCGAGGCAGCGCACCATGACGTGACTCTGCACGCCGTCGAACTCGAGCATGCGGTCAAGCGTGCAGGACAATCGCCTTCACGACAACGCCGGCACGCGAACGCTGCGTGCGACCTCGCGCCGACGCAGCGCAAGCATCAGGGGCGTCACCGCGAGGCCCACGAGGAATCCGCCGAGATGGGCGAACCACGCGACCCCCTCGACCCCGGAGCCCTTGCCCCAAAACCCCGCCAGGATGTGAAATCCGACCCACACGAACAGGTACGCCCATACTGGGATCTTGAGCTGGATCCACAGGATCACCTGGAACAATCGCGCGCGGGGGAAGGCCCACAAGTATGCGGCGAGGATGCCGGCGATCGAGCCCGAGGCTCCGACGATCGGAATTGCCGTCTTTTTGGTCAGCCAAACATGCACTGCGCCAGCGATGAGGCCCGTCACGACGAAGAAGATCGCGAAGCGGACCCGACCGAAGAGATGCTCGATGTTGTCGCCGAACGTATGGAGGAAGTAGGCGTTGCCGAGCAGGTGTACCCAGCTGCCGTGCAGGAACATGTACGAGGCCAGCGTCGAGAAGTCGTGCTCGATCTTCAGACGACCGGGCACGATCCCGTAGTACTCGGTGTCGATGAGACCGAGCTCCTGACCGCTGAAGATCCCGACGAAGACCGCGAGCAAGATGAAGACGACCCAAGGCGTCCCGCGTGCGGGGTTGTCGACCTCGACCGGTAGATGCGTCAGGACCTGTGCGGCCCAGATCGCGCCGCGCTTGAACCACCGCTCGGTCTTGGTGCCTTGCCCCTCGCTCGTCGAGGCCGTAGCGAGCTTGCGGCGTTCGTGTCCGTCCAACCAGAGTCCGCCGCAACTCGCGCATCGCTCGACCGGCGTCGAGATGACCCCAGGCAATTCGTGTTCCTGCATCACGCCGTGGCCGTGGACACACCCCCGCCGGCTGGTTCCGCGGGCGGGGTTCAGTACGGTCTCGACCCCCTCCAGGGCCCCGGCGAGGGTGTCGAGCTCGCCGGGATCGAACCACGCGCCGAAGCACACCGGGCAGGCATCGATCTGAACCCGCTGCGCCGCCGTATCTTCAGGCAGAGGCCGTTGGAACCACCGCTTCCGGTCAGACTGCACCCAGTTCCCGTCATCCCCTTTACGCAGCGGAACGACCACCAGCGCATGCAGCCGGCAGGACGGGCACTGGGCGGACAGATGAGGGTGAAGGTCGGACAAGGTGACCGGAATCATAGCCCCCTGCTAAGGCGCCTGAAATAATCCTGGAGCGGGCCGCGTCTCACACCTCCACCGGCGCCCGACCGGTACGCTACCATTCGAGAACGGCGATAGGCGAAGCAGACCATGACGACCCGACAAACGCTCAAGACTCTTGGTGTGATGACCTTCGGTGCCCTGCTCGCGGCGTCGGCCGTTGGCTGCAAGGGCGTCGACAAAGGCCGCACAAATGGCCGCACGGTCAAGGCGAGCATCCAGGCGTTCGACCCCAACGCGGACATCGGCTTCGAATTCGGTGACGGCGGTGGGGGCGGCGAGATGCCCGACGACTACGCCATCCGGATGGCGTTCAACAACACCTTCGAGTCCATGGACTCCTGCGTGGGCTCGTACAAGGACCGCAAGGGGATGGCGGCGGACAAGCAGCTCGATGGCGAGTTGACGATCAGCGTGAAGCTGAACCCCCAGGAGTCTGCGCCCCTGGGCATCAACGCTTCGATCTCCAGTCGCCACGACAAGGACGACGACCTCAAGACCTGCATCAAGGAGGCCGTTGAGAAGGCGCCTTTCCCGACGTACGACGGCGCACCGCGGATCGTGGACTTCTCGACCGAGC
Organism: Deltaproteobacteria bacterium; assembly: GCA_947492135.1. Lineage (GTDB taxonomy): Bacteria > Myxococcota_A > Polyangia > Nannocystales > Nannocystaceae > Xiheibacterium. The sequence goes on from CANLQR010000096.1 coordinate 15,952, forward strand.
TCGATGCCGGCAGCGAGTTTGAAGCCGACTAAGACGAGGCCGGGTAGGTGCCGCGGCGGCGCCAAGCCACGGGCGGGTCAGCGACCAACGCCGGCATAGCGGAAGCCGGCAGACTCGGCTTGGGTCCGGTCCCACTGATTGCGACCGTCGAGCAGCACGGGCTCGACCATCAGCTCGCGCAGCCGCTCGAAATCGGGTGACCGATATTGACGCCATTCCGTGACGAGGAGCAACGCATGCGCGCCGCGTGCGGCCTCGTACATGTCATCGACGAGCGTCACCCCGGTTGCGTCGCCAAGTTCTGCGACAAAGCTCGGGCCCGCCTCAGGGTCGTGGATCCGCAGCGTCGCCCCGTCGGTGAGGAGTGCGCGAGCAATCCGCAGCGCAGGTGCCTCGCGGACATCGTCGGTGTTCGGCTTGAAGGCCAGACCCCAGAGCGCGAACGTCTTGCCGTCGAACGCGCCGCACATCTGGCGGGCCTTTCGAACCAGCAAGAGCTTTTGCGCCTCGTTGATGCGCTCGGCTGCGGCCACCAGGCTCAGCGACAATCCGTGGGCCCGGGCGGTGTCGAGCAGCGCCCGGGTGTCTTTGGGAAAGCACGAACCCCCGTAGCCGACCCCGGGATACAGGAACCTATTGCCGATCCGGGAGTCGGTACCCATACCCGTGCGGACCTTCTCGACGTCGGCCCCGACCAGATCGCAGAGGTTCGCGATGTCGTTGATGAACGACACGCGGGTGGCCAGATACGCGTTGCAGGCGTACTTTGTCACCTCGGCGGACCGCGCGTCCATGTACACGATGCGGTCGCTTTGCCGGAGAAAGGGACGGTATAGCCTGGTCAGGAGGTCCCGAGCGGCCTCGTCATCGGTGCCGATGACCACGCGATCCGGGTACAGGAAATCGTCGACCGCGGTACCCTCTTTGAGGAACTCTGGGTTCGACGCGACCACGATGGGGTGCGTCGTCAGCTCCGACATGATTCGCGACACCCGCTCGGCGGTGCCCACCGGCACCGTGCTCTTGTTCACCACCACGATGCCGTGGGTGAGGTGTCTCGCGATGTCGCGGGCCGCCTCGAACAAGAACGCGAGGTTCGCCGAGCCATCCGGTGCCGACGGGGTGCCAACCGCGAGGATCAGAACCTCGGCATGGCTCGCGGCCTCGGCGTTGCTCGTGGTGAAGCGCAGGCGACCAGCGGTGACGTTGCGTTCGACCAGCGTACCGAGGCCGGGCTCGAAGATCGGAATCTCTCCGCGGTGCAGGCGGTCGATCTTTTGGGCGTCGATGTCGGCGCAGACGACGTCGTTGCCATGTTCGGCAAAACCGGCGGCGGCCACCAGACCCACATATCCTGTTCCGATGACGCTGACCTTCATGGAGGGCGGCGAGCATACGCCAATCATCTTGGGGGTGCCAGCGCGCAAGTCATGACGGGACCCAGAGGCCAGGATCAAGTGCCCAAGCAACACGATGCCGACGCGCATGACGCCGAGAGCGGGGCAGACCTGTTGTCCTCGCCGCTGCACAGGGTCCGCTTTGGCCGCGGATTCGTGATCGCAGGACCGCTGGGCTTGGCAATCGCGCTGGTCGCGAGCCTCTGGGTTTCGACGATGCACGTGCGGCACAGTCTGCTGGTGCAGGTCGAACGCACGTGGGTTGCAGGTGAGCACCTCGGCCTGCGCGTCGTTCTGGTCGCGACCCGCAGTGGTCCGATCCAGGACACCGTGATCGAGGCGTCCGTGGTCCAGGACTCGACGGTGATTCCGCTGCCGCCGCCGGGCCTCGTGCAGGGTGGCTCGATCGCAGAGTTCGGCTTCGAGGTTCCGGCACTCGCGCTGGGTGCGGCGACGCTCGTGCTGCACGCTCGTGGCGAGGGCGTGGATCCCATCGAAGAACGGATCGACGTCGACGTCGTCGCCACACGTCCGCGGTCGATTGCCCCGCCGGTGGTGTCGGGGTCGGTACTCCAGCACGGCGACGACAGTGATGCGCAGCCGGACGCACTGCGCATCGTCGTGCGACCTGCGGGCCGATTGCTGGCGGGCTTCGACAACGAGATTTTTGTTCGCGTCACTGATCCGGCCGGTGCTCCCAGCGCGGCGCCGGTCGAGGTCGTGCTGATCCAGGGCGAGTTCATGGGCCGGGTCGGCGAGGCCGAACACCCACCGAGTTTGTTCGCCGGGACAGCCGACGCTCTGGGCCTCGTGCGCCTGCAGGGACCCCTCGAGAGCGAGGTGATCCGTCTCGAGGTCCGTGGCCAAGCTGCCGACGGCAGCCCGCAACGCCGGCGCCTTCGCATCGTGAGTTTCGCGGGCGCCGTCGATACTGTCGCCGAGCCGTCCGCGGTCGCCCCTGGGGACAAGCTCGAGGTCAAGGCTTGGGGGCTCTCGTCGAAGGTACCCATCCACGTCGACGTGCACGGCCCAGACGGCGCCCTCGCCGACGTGATGTTCCCGCCGGTCGTCGGCCGCGAACCACCGCGGCTGTGGCAAGTGCCGACAGGCGTAGTGGATGGTGTGTTGCAGATCGAGGCCCACAACCACGTGGCGGCGCCCGGCGAGTCCACTGCGATCGCTCGGGTTCAGATCACGAGCATGGATCCCACGACGTCGACCAGTCTGAGCCCGCTGCTCGACGCACACCGAGAACGCGTGACGAGCCAGCGCGTGGAGCGGGACTACGATGCCGTGCTCGAGCGCGCGTACCTCGATTGGCTCGATCGCGCCACGCTCGGACCGCCGCAGGTCGATGCCGCGCGGCGAATGCTGCTGGGTACGCTTCCAGCGGCAGTGTTCGGACCCCCGATCGCGCTGGTGACCCGGCCACGGCTCGAGGAGGAGCTCGCCCGGACGCAGGGGCGCGCCCGCCTCGCGATGCGGTTCTTCTTGCTGGGCGGGGGCGCGCTGTTCCTGGGCGCGATGACGCTGGGGATGGTCCGCAGCCATTCGCGGGCGGCTGCGGTGACCCTCGCCGAGCTCCGGCGTGATCCAGGCGACGCGGGTGTTCAGGCGAACCTCGAACTGCAGGTGCGTCGCGCTGCGCGGGCCGGGATGCTTCGCGGCTTCGGGGTCATTGCGATCATGGTCGGCGGCATTGCGCTGACGATGTTCATCCTCGAGCGCATCGTTTGGGTGTTTTGACCCTTAGCTGATACATCCTTGGTGATGCCACGCCCCGTCCGGGCCATGATCCTCGCTGCTGGCTTTGGTTCACGACTGGGAGACCTCGGTCAGGTGCGGCCCAAGCCGATGTTGCCGGTGCTCGGAGTCCCGCTGGTGCGTTGGGCGGTCCGTTTCTTGCGGCATCACGGCATCCGCGAGATCGTCGTCAACCTCCACCACCTCGGCGAGCAGATCGAAGCCGAACTCGGTGATGGCTCACGGGATGACGTTGCCATCGCGTACTCGCGGGAGCACGGACACATTCTGGGCACCGGTGGTGGCCTGCGCCATGCTCGGCACCTGTTTGATGACGGTAGCGACACCCCGTTGGTCGTGATGAACGCCAAGGTGCTGGTGGATCTCGATCTGAACGCAGTGTTGTCCGCGCACCGCAAGGCGGGTGCTGAGGCGACCATGGTCGTGCGACCGGATGTCGACGCGGCGCGCTGGGGGAGCCAGCAGCTCGCCACGGATGGTCGCATCGTCCGACTGCTGGGACGCGCGCCTCTGGCCGCAGCCCCCGAACCGGCGTCGGCGCTGATGATGTTCACGGGGATCCACGTGGTCACGCCAAAGTTCCTCGATCGGATCCCTGCGCAGGGCGAGCAGTGTGTGATTCGCACCGCCTACCGGTCTGTGTTCGACGAGGGCCACGGGCTCCACGGGTTCGTGATGCCGGGCTACTGGTGGGAGCACTCGACGCCCGAGCGATATCTGCAAGGCGTCTGCAATGCGCTCGACGGTTGCGTCGCGTTGCCGTACGCCCCCGGGCACGTGCGGGGTGTGTCGCCGTCGGCGATCG